>DYIH01000055.1:791-8949 GCA_020723785.1 Thermaerobacter marianensis | reverse complement strand
GGCACATCCACTCGACCTACATGGACAATCACCGCATGCTCACGCTCTCGCGGGGCATGGAGCCGGTGTGGATCAACGACAAGGACGCCGAGTCGGCGGGCATCAAGGACAACGACTGGGTGGAGGTCTACAACGACAACGGCGTCTACTGCGCCCGGGCGGCGGTCAGCGCCCGCATCCCGCGCGGCGCCTGCATCCTCTACCACACGGTGGAGCGGACCATCTCCGCGCCCAAGTCCAAGGTGCGCGGCATGCGGCGCGCCGGCGGCAACAACTCGATCACGCGGACCCGCCTGAAGCCGCTCCTGATGTGCGGCGGTTACGGGCAGTTCACCTACCACGTGAACTACTGGGGTCCCGTGGGCATCAACCGCGACACGCACGTGTACGTCAAGAAGATGGACGGCCAGGTAGTCCTGTAGAAAGGAGGGGGATAGAACGATGGATGTTCGCGCGCAGATGTCAATGGTCTTCCACATGGACAAATGCCTCGGGTGTCACACTTGCAGCATCGCCTGCAAGAACATCTGCACGGACCGCAAGGGCGCCGAGTACATGTGGTGGAACAACGTCGAGACCAAGCCCGGCACCGGTTACCCGACGCTGTGGGAAGACCAGGACAAGTATCACGGGGGTTGGACGCTGAAGAACGGCCAGCCGCGCCTGCGGGCCACCGACAAGGTGCGTGGCTTTACCAACATCTTCTTCCAGCCATACCTGCCCCAGCTGGATGACTACTACGAACCGTGGACGTACCGCTACGAGGACCTGTTCGATTCTCCGGAGGGGGACGATCAGCCCATCGCGCGGCCCGTTTCCATGGTCACCGGCCAGAACATCGACACCATCGAGGCCGGTCCGAACTGGGACGACGACATGGGCGGCACGCCCGTGTACGCCGAGAACGACCCCAACCTGCGGGGGTTGAGTCCGCAGGAGCGGGAGGAACTCTTCGAATTCCAGCGGCTGGCGTTCTTCTACCTGCCGCGCATCTGCAACCACTGCCTCAACCCGGGGTGCGTGGGCGCGTGTCCCGCCGGCGCCATCTACAAACGCGGTGAGGACGGCATCGTCCTCATCAGCCAGGACAAGTGCCGCGGTTGGCGGTTCTGCGTCTCGGGCTGCCCCTACAAGAAGGCGTACTACAACTGGAACACGGGCAAGTCCGAGAAGTGCATCCTGTGCTACCCCCGGTTGGAAAGCGGCCAGCCGCCGGCCTGCTTCCACTCGTGCGTCGGCCGCATCCGCTACCTGGGTGTGGTGCTGTACGACGCCGACCGCATCGAGGAAGCGATCAAGGCGCCGCAGGGCGACCTGGTCGAGGCGCAGCGGCGGATCATCCTGGATCCCCACGATCCGCAGGTGATCGCGGCCGCCAGGGCGAGCGGCGTTCCCGACGACTGGATCGATTCCGCCCAGCGCTCGCCGGTATACCGCTTCGTCAAGAAGTGGCGCATGGCGCTGCCGCTGCACGCGGAGTTCCGCACGCTGCCGATGCTCTTCTACGTCCCGCCGATGCTCCCGGTCATCGCCAAGATCGAGGGCGGGACGTACGAGGTCTCCGACGGCGACATCTTCGGCTCGTTGGAGCAGATGCGCCTGCCGGTCCGCTACCTGGCCAGCCTCCTGTCCGCGGGCAACGAGGAACTGGTCAGGGAGTCGATGCGCAAGCAATACGCCGTGCGATTCTACATGCGCGCGGTGAAAGTGGGCGACGTCGACAAGGGTCGCGCAGAACAGATACTCAAGGCGGCCGGCCTGACGGCGGAAGAAGCGCAGGAGATCTTCTACCTCAGCAGCCTGGTGATGTACAACGAGCGCTTCGTCATCCCGCCGTACAGCCGGGAGTACAACATCGAAGTGGCGGAACTGGGGGATGTCGGGCATCGCACCGCGCCTCAGACCCACAAGGGCGAGACGGGCATCGGTTTCCGCAAGCCCGCTCGGAGGGGGGCGTAGGGGATGTCTTTCCCCCGCCGGGTCTATGCCCTGCTGGCGGACATACTGCGTTTTCCGTCCGCCGCACTGGTCGATCAGGTCAGGGAGTGCATCGACCTGGTGTCCGGAACCGAAACGGTGTCGCAGGCCGGGGAGCCCCTCCGGGACTTCCTGGCCTTCGCCGCCGGGCAGCCGCCGGAAAGCCTTGAAGAGCTCTACACGAACACCTTCGAGCTCAGCCCGGTCTGCTACCCGTACGTGGGCTACTACTTCTTCGGGGACACGCACAAACGGGCGGCTTTCATGGTCACGGCCAAGGAAAGGCTCGCGGCGCAGGGAATCTCGGTGGAGAACGAGTTGCCCGATCATCTGACCTTCCTGCTGGAATACCTGGCGAAGTCGGATGACGACGCGGCCGCGGGCGACCTGATCAAGGAGTGCATGCTCCCCGCTGTGCGGAAGATGGCCGGGTCCTTCAAGCGACCGAATCCGTACAGCAAGGTGCTGCAAGCCCTGCTCCTGATCCTGGAGCAGGACGAGAGGAATTCAGTTGAACTAACGGGAGGTGCGAGGTAATGTCAAGCGACGTGCTGTTCCTGCAGATCTTCCCGTACGTGGCGGTCACGATCATGGTCGTCATGGGGATCTACAGGAACGTGAACGATCGTTTCACTTACTCCAGCCTGTCTTCTCAGTTCCTTGAGAACGGCAAGCTCTTTTGGGGATCGGTGCCCTTCCATTACGGGATCATAACGGTGCTCGTCGGACACCTCATCGGCTTTTTGATCCCGACCGGCGTCAAGGCGTGGAACGGCGTCCCGGTGCGCCTGTACGTGCTCGAGATCACGGCGCTGGCCTTCGGGCTGATGGCGCTGATCGGCCTCGTCACCCTGGCCATCCGGCGCCTCAGCGATCCGCGGGTGCAGGTCGTGTCCACCGGCATGGACTTCGTGCTCCTGCTGCTGTTGCTGGTGCAGACCGTCACCGGCCTGTGGACGGCGGTCTTCTACCGCTGGGGTTCGGGGTGGTACGTGCAGGCGGCCGTCCCCTACCTGTACTCGCTGTTCGCCTTCAAGCCGCAGATCGGCTACGTGGCGGGTCTGCCGCTGGTCACCAAGATCCACATCATAAACTTCTGGGCCCTGTGCGCGATCTTCCCGTTCACCCGGCTCGTGCACCTGGTCTCGCTGCCGTTCACGTACGTGACGCGCCCCTACCAGCGGGTGATCTGGTATCGCCGCGATACCAACAGGCCGGCGCCCAATCCGGGAACGCTGCCGTCGGTGTCGCAGGGGGCGGGCGTTCCGACCGGCCTTGGCCACAGCGACTTCTATGGCAGGATGACCAACACCGGGTGGCAGGGCGCCATCCACAAGGACGCCGCTGTATAAGGGACCGGCAGGAGGGTCAGCCGGAAGCGCCCCTACCTCGGCATGCAGGTGGGGGCGCTTCGGCTGCATCTGAGCCTTTTTGACGCGTCTTCGCAAGCAGGGACTTTATCACCGGGTTTTATGTCAGAGGGGGAACATCGGCTTGTCGTCATCGTCCTCGGCGATTGGACGCTCTTCTTCGTCGGGAGCCATGGGGCCGCCCTTTCCCTCGACGTACCAGCCGCTTTCCGGGCCGTCGAAGTACAGTTCCAACGTGGTCCCGTCGTCCAGGGTCAGGTCGAAACTGACGTCTCCGGGAGCGGCTCCAAAGCGCACACCGACGATGCGGCGCCCGACCAGGGAGTGCAGCAGATCCTTGTACTCTTCGCGCATAGCGTTCGCCTCCTTTCCGGGACAGAGTTCGCCGACAGGTCGCCCTGTTTCCTGCCTGCGGCAGCGATTCTTTGGAGGAACCGATCGGTGGCCCGGGCGGCGCTTGGAGGCATGGCCTGCTCAAGCATTGATGGACTAGGCATTCGGCGCTATTGTGAGAAATGTTTCAATTGAGATAGCATACAGTTGGGTGCATTCTGTTATCAAACCGATGATTCGATTGCCGCCAATGGTTGGGATACGGGAAGTTATCGTTCGGTCGTTGGGAAAGTCGGATTTTCGGATTCATTATCGGCCGGGAAGAAGGTGGTCGGGGTGACGGCGATCAAGGCGACTCAGCGGTGGGGACGGAACGGAAACACCCCGACGGCAGCCTTTGCCACTTCCCGCCGGATGCCTTCGGCCAGGGAGCTGGCGAGGGAATTCGATAAAGCCCTGGTGCAGTTGCGCACCCTGACGGGCGCGGAAGCCTGCGAATTGTTCCTGAGGGATCCGGGCAACGGCGACCTGTTGCTGGCCACTCATTGCGGGCCAAACAGGAGGGCATTCCGTGAGATAACCCGGTTCAGAATCGGTCAGGGATTCCCCGGCTTGGCGGCCGAACGTGGAGAGCCCGTATTCAGTTCCAATTTGACGGAGGACAGCCGTTTCATCCGATCAAAGGTTAAACAGGAAGGGTTCTGTTTCTACTTTTCCGCCCCCATTCGCACGAATGACGGGGTCGGCGGCATCATCGGCCTGGCTTCCCGGACCGCCCTGGATATCGGCTCCCTTTGTTCCCACCTGGCCTTCGCGGCGGAACGGCTCGCCGTTCTGATCGAGCTTCACCGTATGCGCTGCTGCCTGGCCATGGACGGGGTGGCCTGCAACACCCACCAGGTCGATGGCCAGAGCTACCTCGAGAGCACTCTCTCCGCCGTCCTGCGCGACCTCATCGGGCTCAGCGACGCGGACGGCGGCGTCATCCTCCTGCATGATCCGGCAACCGGCACGATGCGGCGAGCGGAGACGTGCGGCGCTTTTCAGCAGGTGTGCCGCATCGTATCCAACGGGAAATGCTTGAACGCCTGCATGGTTGGTGGCGGGGAGCAATGCATGGCCTTCCTCAGGCGGGAAGACTCGCCTTCCTCCATGTGCCGCTCCATGCTGCGGGAGTTTGCGGGAATCGTCTGCCTGCCCTTGCGGGATGAAGACCACCTTTACGGCATCAGCATACTTGGCTACCGGTCCCACAAACCGGAGGCCGTCGGCAGCATGACATTTCTCCCTTCCGTGGCCAGCCGGGCCGCGCACTTGGTGCGCAACGCCTACGCGGTCCTGGAGATGGAACGGCGGGCGGCCGCGCGCGAGAACGAACGGGTGCGTGCCGAACTGGGGTCTTTCGTCCTGCAGAACCTGGAGCAGATCGCCACCAGGGCGGAGGCTGCCACCGTCCTGGCATCCTTGACGTCGTCACCGATCCATCCGGAAATGGTCGCTCTCAACGCCATGCTGAGGGAAAGCCGGACGGCCATCGAAAACCGGGTGGCCGGCCGTGGCGGCGGGGAAAGCGCCGCCCCTGAGAAGGTCAGGGCGTTGCCTTTGGTGATTAAGAGGCAGGAGGCCACGGATGGCGATCATAACTGCGAAAAACGGCGCGACTTCGCTTCCGGGGAGGAAGCGGCGGGCTTCCTCGACCTGCGTTGCCTGGGGCGTCTGAGCATCCTGCGCGACGGCCAGGCCATCCCCCTGAACCATTTCAACCGCCGGCGCGCCCTCACGATGCTGAAGATCCTGCTGACCAACTACGGGCGGGCCGTGTCCAAGGACACCCTGATCGACATCCTGTGGCCGGAAGCGGAAGCCGCGAGGGGGGCCTCGTTGCTCAAGGTGGCCGCGCATTACCTCCGGCGCGGCTTGGAGCCGGACGCCCCGAACGGTCGGGCCTCGCGCTTCATCAAAACCGTAGGTGACGGCTACATGTTCAACACGGAGGCGCCGCACCGGTACGACGTCAAGGAATTCCTCGACAAATACCACCTTGGCGAAAGATTGATCGAGCTCGGAGACTTCAAAGCCGGCTTGGCTTTGTGGCAGGCCGCTGCCGACCTGTACGCCGGCGACTACCTGGAGGAAGAGATATATAGCGATTGGTCGATGCAGCAGCGGGAGCATATCCGTGAAAAGTTTATCTCCTTGGCCCAGCGCATCGCCGATCTGATGCTGCAGGAGGGCAACGGGGAGGATGCCGTCGCCTATTACCGGCGCGCCCTGGAGGTGGATGCCGCGCAGGAAGCGATCCACCGTGGACTCATGCGCGCATTGTGGCAGTTGGGCAGGAGGGACGAGGCCCTGCGCCAGTACCGCCTCTGTCAGGAGGTCTTGGGCAAGGAGCTGGGCACCCGGCCCCTGCCGGAGACCGAGGCTCTCTATGACCAAATAGCCGGTAACACGCTCTGTCTATCACGACGTTGAGGACATAAAATTCGCATTGAAGTAGCAGCACATACATGAAGAAAGGAGTGGTGCAAGGGGGTTGCGAGCGTAGAAAGGGCACCCCCGATCGTTGATCGGTTCTTGATCCAACCAAGCTGCGCGGGGCGTGTTGCGAAATCTTCACACGTTTGATGTGGCGGGCCGGTTGTCGCAATATGCGCCCGGGCATCGGAAACCTGAAACGGAGGGAGTCGGATATGAGTGGTGGGGCAGATAGGGAGGCCACGCTGAAGGACCTCCTCAGCTTTCAAGGGAAGTTCAAGATACTGCACATGACGTGGATCGCTTTCTTTTTGTGCTTCGTGGCCTGGTTCAACATGGCTCCGCTGGCGACCACCATTATGAAGGATCTAGGCTTGACCAAAACCGACCTCGGCATATTGGCTATCGCCAATGTGGCCATGACAATCCCGGCCCGCATCATCGTAGGGCAGTTGCTCGACAAATATGGCCCGCGCAGGTGCTATTCGTGGTTGCTCATTACGATGTCGGTTCCCATCTTCGGCTTTGCCTTATCCAAGACATTCACGGGCCTCTTCTTCTGGCGACTCATCCTGGGGTGCGTCGGCGCGAGCTTCGTCATCGGCATCCGCATGGTGTCCGAATGGTTCCCGCCCCGGGAAGTCGGCCGGGCCGAAGGGCTGTATGCCGGCTGGGGCAACTTCGGTTCCGCGGCAGCGGCCATGGTGCTCCCCCTCGTTGCCCTCAACGTGTTCGGGGGTGCCTACGGGTGGCGCTATGCCATCGCCCTGACCGGCGTGCTGTGCCTGGTGTGGGGTATCATCTACTACTTTTCCGTGACGGACTGCCCGCCGGGCAAGCAATATCTGAGGCCTGAGAAGACCGGCGCGATGGAGGTTAGCTCCTGGCCCGCCCTTTGGGGCCTGATCATTTCGACGCTCCCGCTGGTCGGCGCCTTGGACCTGCTGGCTTGGCGCCTGGTGCGCTTCGGCATGATAGGTTGGTCGGCTTTCACATGGATCACCGTCATCCTGGCGTTGGTTTTCCTGTACCAAGCATGGAAGATCTGGCAGGTCAACGCGCCGAGGTTGCGCCGGGGTATCCCCAAGAACGATCAGTATAGCTTCATGCAGGTCGTCTGCCTCAATTTGACCTACGTCTCCAACTTCGGCGCCGAGCTGGCGGTCGTCTCCATGCTCCCCGCCTGGTTCGAGAAGACCTTCGGGCTTTCTCCGCAGTGGGCCGGGGTGATCGCCTCCAGCTTCGCCTTCACCAACCTCTTCGCCCGTCCCTTGGGCGGGTTTCTTTCCGACAAGCTGGGCTCGCGCCGGATGGTCATGCTGGTGACCATGCTGGGGATCGCCACCGGGTTCTTCGGGATGGCGGCGATGCGTTCGACGACGCCCCTGCTGATCGCAGTGGTCGTCACGTTCTACGCCGGTTGCTTCATCCAGGCGGCGGAGGGCGCCACCTTCGCGATCGTGCCGCTGGTCAAGAAGCGCATCACCGGCCAGGTGGCCGGGATGGCCGGGGCCTACGGCAATGTGGGGGCGGTGTTCTTCCTCACCCTGCTGACGCTCGTTACGCACCAATCGTTCTTCCTGAGCATCGCCATCGCGGCCACGATCACACTGATCGTATGCTACCTGTTCCTGAAGGAACCGGAGGGGTCGTTCGCTGCCGAATACGCTGAGCATGATGAACCGAGGTATTGCGCCGTCAGCAGGTAGGTTGGCGGAATACGTCAGGTTACATCCAACTGCCTGGTCGCCGGGGAGGGCCGCCGTTCATCATCCGCACAGGGGCGGCCTTCCCCGTGACTGGGAGGAACAATATCTCTGGACCCAGGGGGTAAGACATGGATCTGCTCTCCCGTTTTTTGCCCGATCCGGAAGTGTTGGGCCATATAGATTTCCTTCGGCAGATCGTTCTGGTCATCCTGGCAGTCAAGTTGGCCGGTCACCTGAGCCGCCGGCTTGGCCAACCCTCAGTCTTTGGCAAACTTTTCGTGGGCGTCATCC
>DYIH01000055.1:0-781 GCA_020723785.1 Thermaerobacter marianensis | reverse complement strand
GGGCCCGGCCCTGCTGGGCTGGCTACAGCCAACCCCATTTATAAAAGAGCTATCCGAGATCGGTGTCATCCTCCTCCTGTTTCTGGCCGGGTTGGAAACCGATATCGATGACTTTCGGAAATCCGGTCTGCGCGCGGGGGTTGTGGCCGTTGCAGGGGTGCTTATGCCCTTGGCCGGCGGTTGGGCCGTGGCGGCGGCCTGGGGGTTGCCGGCGGCCACGGCGGTGTACGTCGGCACCCTCTTCGTCGCCACCAGTGTGAGCATTTCGGTGCAGACCCTGAGGGAGCTGGGCAGGCTTCAAAGCCGCGAAGGGGTGACGATCCTGGCTGCTGCCGTGATCGACGACGTGCTCGGTCTCATCGTCCTCTCCTTGGTGCTCGGCCTGGTTGGCGGAAGCGCCGCCGGCCACGCCGGAGCGGCGGGGGCGGGCGAGGTTTCCGTTCTGACCACCATCAGCGTACTGCTCATCAAAATAATCGTCTTTTTCGTCATAGCCGCCTTCGTTGGCTTGAAGGTCGTGCCACCGCTCCTCAACCGCTTCAAGACTTTTCAGGTGGGTGTGCCCCTGACGGCGGGCGGCATCGTGGTGGCCGTCGCTTTCGCCTACGCGGCGGAAGCTTTCGGCTTGGCCGGGATCGTTGGGGCCTACCTGGCCGGGCTGATGTTGAGCACCACCGATCTCAAGCGCCATCTCTTCCACGAGGTCGAGGTGGTCGCTTTCTCCTTCTTCACCTCGTTCTTCTTCGTCGGGGTGGGTCTGGCGGCTCAATTCGGCGGTATC
>DYIH01000054.1 GCA_020723785.1 Thermaerobacter marianensis | reverse complement strand
AGGTCGCCGCCGGAAGTTCCTTGGTAAGGCCGTACCCATGGGGTGCGGCCTTCGATTTTGGTGCGCAACGGGCGAGCCGTATCGGCATCCGGGGGGCTCGGGCTCGGTGTGCGTCAAAAACTTTGGATGCCCCTGCTCGGTGGTGGAAGGGGACGGTTATAATAGAAGGGAGTCGGCGCCTTCGAAAGCGATGCTGTATCGTCACGCTTCTGATGCACCGGGAGGGGACCATGCGGATCGGGATCATTGGGGTGCCGATGGACCTGGGCGGGCGGCGGCGCGGGACCGACATGGGGCCTAGCGCCATCCGTTACGCCGGGCTGGACGAGTTCCTGAGGGAACTGGGGCACGACGTGGCAGACCTGGGCAACGTCCCGGTGAATATTCGGGAGACGCGCCAGGTGGGCGATGACAGAGCGAAGTACCTGGCGGAAATCGTGCAGGTGTGCGAGGATCTGGCGCGGCGGGTGGAAGGCGTGGTGCGGGAAGGCCGCCAGCCGATTGTTCTGGGCGGGGATCACAGCATTGCCGTCGGTACAGTCGGGGGGTTGGTCAGGTCGGGCCAGGACGTGGGGATCATCTGGCTGGATGCCCACGGGGACTTCAACACCCCGGAAACGACCCCGAGCGGGAGCATCCACGGGATGCCTCTGGCGGCCATCGTGGGCCGCGGCCACCCGGAGTTGGTCAGGTGTTGCGGGACGCCGGTGCCGAAGGTTGCCGAGCGGTTCGCCGTACTGGTCGGGGTGCGTGACCTGGATCCCCTCGAGAAAGAGGCCCTGCGGGCCTCGGACGTGACCGTGTTCACCATGAGGGACGTCGACGAGGTGGGGATCGGCATGGTGATGAGGCGGGCCATCGAAATCGCCGGCGACGGGGGGCGGCGGCGGATTCACCTGACGATCGATATGGACGTCATGGACCCGATGGTGGCGCCCGGCGTTGGGACGCAGGAGCCGGGAGGATTGACGTACCGGGAGGCGCACCTGGCCATGGAAATCCTTGCCGAGTCCGGCCAGATCGGGTCGCTGGAACTGACGGAGGTCAATCCGATCTTCGATCAGGGGAACAAGACGGCGAGCTTGGCCGTTGAACTGCTGGGTTCGGCCCTGGGGAAGACGATCATCTGACGGCGTGTGGAGAAGGCCCGTCCGCGGCGCGGAGGCGGCGCGGGACGGGCGGCCGGGAGGATCACGGCTCGTGTGGTGGGAGGTGCGGGCGTGGCATTCGGCGAGGTCATAGGCCAGGAGGTCGTCAAGGAGGCCCTGGGGCGGGCCGTGACGGTCGGCCGCGTGTGCCACGCCTATCTGTTCGTGGGACCGCGGGGGCTGGGGAAGAGTTCTGTTGCCCGTAACCTGGCCAAGGCGGTCAACTGCCGGGAGCGGGGGGACGGTTGGGAGCCTTGCGATGTCTGTCCGTCGTGCCGCCAGGTGGACGCGGGTAACCACCCGGATGTGCGCTGGGTGGAGCCGGACGGGGCCAGCATCAAGATCGGCCAGGTCCGAAACCTGCTCCGCGACGCGGCCCTGAAGCCCTTTGCCGGCGCGCGCAGAGTCTTTGTCATCTCCGGTGCGGACAAGCTGACGGCTGAGGCGGCCAACAGCCTGCTCAAGGTGCTGGAGGAGCCGCCGACCTTCGCCTTGTTCGTGCTGACGACCGCCTTTCCGGACGCCGTCCTGCCGACGCTGGTATCGCGGTGCCAGTGGGTGGCCTTCCGGCCGGTGGGGCAGGAGGTCCTGGCGGCGCACCTGGAGCGCGAGCTGGGCCTGGACCCGGCCGGGGCGCGGCTCTTCGCCACCTTGAGCCGCGGCAACCCGGGACTCGCCCGCGAGATGGCCGGTTCAGCGGCCCTGGCTCAGGCTGTCGGGCTGGTGCGGGAGGCGATGGAGCGTCTGCGGGCCAGTGACGGCCCCGGCGGTGCGCTGGTGGCGTTCGAGGTGGCCCAGGATCTGGAGGCGTTCAAGGTGGACGGTTTGGAGATCCTGGATCTCCTGGCGTGGATCTATCGTGACAGCCTGGTGCAGGCCCTGGAGGCCGGTGACGGGGTGCGGGTCGGGATCGTTGAAGCGCCGGAGTCGCGGCAGCATCCGGCGCGGCTTCTGGCCGGCCTCCGGCACATCGAGGAAGCCAGGCGCCGGCTCCGCGCCCACGCCAACCGGCGCCTGGTCTTCGATGTCCTGATCCACAAATTGCGGACTGCAGCGGATGAGGTTATATTTTAAGGGAAAAGGATTATGTAGACCTTATGCGGTTTTCGCTGAGGTTGGTGGAACGGACATGGCGCATACGGTCAAGGTCCGCTTTCGACGGGCCGGGAAGACATACGACTTTGACAGCGGCGGCCTGGCGCTGATGCCGGGCGATCGCGTCGTGGTGGACACGGCCTCCGGCACCAATATCGGCCAGGTGACGGCCATCGCCTACCGGCCGACGCCGGCCGACGGCGGGGCCAACGGTTTGAAGAAAGTCCTGCGCAAGGCCACGGAGGAGGACCTGGAGCGGGAAACGCGGCAGGAGGAAAAGGCCCGCCACGCGCTCAAGGTCTGCAGGGAAAAGGTGGCCAAGCACAACCTGGACATGGACCCCATCGAGGCCGAATACGCCCTGGACGACAGCAGGGTGACGATCTACTTCCTGGCCGAGGGCCGGGTGGACTTCCGCGAGCTGGTGCGCGACCTGGCTGGGACGCTCAGGACGCGGGTGGAGCTCCGCCAGGTCGGGGTGCGCGACGAGGCCAAGATGGTCGGCGGGCTGGGCCCCTGCGGCCGGCCGCTTTGCTGTACCATGTTCCTGACCGAGTTCAAGCCGGTATCGATCAGGATGGCCAAGGAGCAGAACCTGTCCCTCAACCCCGGGAAAATTTCCGGGGTCTGCGGGCGGCTGATGTGTTGCCTGCGCTTTGAGTCCCAGATCGGCCGGGAGGGCGAGGCGGACGTGGCGGCGGCCAATAACGGCGGATGCGGATCCTGTTGCGGGAGCAAGTGCGGTGGGTGAACTCGCGGGTGGAGGCGACGCCGTTGGAGGGGTGAGCGGCGGGCGAGGCGAGAGGGTCGCCGTGGCGACGCAGGGTGCCGGAACGCTGTACCTGTGCGCTACCCCGCTGGGCAACCTGGGTGACATCACCATACGCGCCATCGAAGCAATGCGGCAGGCGGACGTGGTGCTGGCGGAGGATACGCGCCGCAGCCTCGGCCTGTTGCGGCATTACGGGGTCGAGGCCAGGCTCGTCAGTTTCCACGATCACAACGAACGGAGCCGCACGCCCCAAGTGCTGGACTGGCTGAGCCGGGGGATGAACGTCGCGTTGGTTTCCGACGCCGGTTCCCCGGGGCTCGCGGATCCCGGGTACTATCTGGTAAGGGCGGTGATCGCCGCCGGCCTGCCGGTGACCGTTCTGCCGGGTCCGAGTGCCCTGGTTGCCGCGCTTACCGTCTCGGGCCTGCCGGCCCACGCCTTCATCTTTCAGGGGTTCGTCCCCCGCAAAGACAAGGCGCGCCGCGATCTCCTGGCTTCTCTGCGGGAGGAGGAGCGGACGGCCGTTTTCTACGAAACGCCGCATCGTCTCGTGGCGACCCTGGAGACGCTTCTCGATACCCTCGGGCCCGGGCGGCCGGTGGCCGTCGCCCGCGAACTGACCAAGGTCTTCGAGGAAATCGTGCGCGGAACGGCGGCGGAGGTCCTGGAACGGTTCCGCGAGAGGCCGCCCCGGGGTGAGATGGTCCTGCTGATCGGCGGCCGCGACTTCCGTTGGCCCGGCACAGAGGCCGTCAGGGGGCGGGGATCTCCTCCCCGACCCCCCGACCGCAACGGCGCAGAAGCTGCCACGTGAAAGAAGGAGCCGCGGCAACCCCCTGGTCTTGCATCCAGCCTTTCAAACGCCCCCGGGGGCGTGCGCTCAGACGGCCTTGGTGAGCAGCGCTTCCAGGCAGCCCCGGCAGATCTTCTTGCCCCGGAAATTCTCGACATCGGTGGCTTCGTTGCAGAAGATGCACGCGGGCTCGTACTTGCGGAGGATGATCTTGTCGCCGTCGACGTAGATTTCGAGCGCGTCTTTTTCGGCGATGTCCAAAGTGCGACGCAATTCGATGGGGATGACGACGCGACCGAGCTCATCTACTTTCCTGACAATACCGGTGGATTTCATTGATCTGCCTCCCTTTCGACAAATTTCGACATACCCAAGATAAACCATACCAAAGATGCCAGAATGAGTCAACCCCTATTTTTAATATTATTGGACAACTTTTTCGCAAATTTTAAGGGGAATTATTTTCGGGCTTCGTTTTTCTCGAGCCTGCGTTGTGTTATACTGGAAGGAGAAGGGAGGGCTGTGTTATCAAATTCTACATCACCACACCCATCTACTATCCGAGCGACCGGCTGCACATCGGGCATGCCTATACCACGGTGGCTGCCGACGCGCTGGCGCGCTTCCACCGCCTTTGCGGCCACGACACCTTTTTCCTGACCGGGACCGACGAGCACGGGCAGAAGATCCAGCGCAAGGCTGCGGCGGCCGGCAAAGAGCCGCAGGAGTTCGTCGACGAGATCGTCGCTGGCATCGTCAAACTGTGGGAGCGGCTGCGGATCAGCTACGACGACTTCATCCGCACGACGGAGCCCCGCCACAAGGCGGTGGTGCAGCGGGTGTTCCAGCGGCTGTACGACCGAGGGGACATCTACAAGGCGGCCTACGAGGGCTGGTACTGCGCCGACTGCGAGGCATTCTACACCGAGACCCAGGTGGCTGGATTCCCGGAGGGCAAGTGCCCGGACCACGACCGGCCGGTGGAGCGGCTGCGGGAGGAGAGCTACTTCTTCCGGTTGTCGAAATATGCTGACCGCCTCCTGCACCACATCGAGGAGCACCCGGAGTTCATCCAGCCGGCCAGCCGCCGCAACGAGATGGTAAACTTCATCAGGCAGGGGCTGGAGGACCTGTGCGTCTCCCGGACGACCTTCGATTGGGGTGTGCCGGTGCCTTTCGACGACAAACACGTGGTATACGTGTGGGTGGACGCCCTGACCAACTACATATCGGCCATCGGCTACCTGGCCGGTGATCCGGCCCTGCGGGAGCGTTTCGACCGCTACTGGCCGGCCGACGTGCACCTGGTGGGCAAGGAGATCGTCCGCTTCCACGCCGTCATCTGGCCGATCCTGCTCATGGCCCTGGAACTGCCCTTGCCGGGGCGGGTCTTCGGCCACGGGTGGCTGGTCCTGGAGAGCGGCAAGATGTCCAAGGCGCGGGGGAACGTGGTGGACCCCCACGTCCTGTGCGACCGCTACGGGGTCGACGCGGTGCGCTACTTCCTGCTGCGCGAGATACCCTTCGGGGCCGACGGCTTCTATTCCGAGGACGCCATGCTCACGCGGTACAACGCCGACCTGGCCAACGACCTGGGCAACCTGCTGTCGCGCAGCACGGCGATGATCGAGCGGTTCTGCGACGGCGCCGTGCCCGAGCCGGTGGCCGCGGAGGACGACGGCGTGCTGCGGGCGCTGGCGGCGGAGGTGGCGGAGGCTTTCACCGGCCACATGGAGCGGTTGGAACTGTCGGACGCCCTGGCGGCAATAATGCGGCTGGTGGGGCGGGCCAACAAGTACATCGACGAGACGGCGCCATGGGAGCTGAACCGGGACGCCGGCCGGGCCGAGCGGCTGGCCAGTGTCATGTACAGCCTGATGGAGGCCCAGCGGATCGTGGCTGTGATGCTGACGCCGTTCATGCCTGCGGCGCCGGAGCGGTTCTGGTACCAGCTCGGCCTGGACGGCGACGTGCGCGCCCAGCGGTGGCCCGCGGCGGCCCGCTGGGGGCAGTTGCCGGCCGGGACCCGGGTGAGGCGGGGTGAGCCGGTCTTTCCCCGGATCGAGACGGCCAAGATCGGGGTGGAAGAGCGATGAACGGGTTGCTGGTCGACACCCACGCCCACCTGGACTTCCCCCAGTTCGACGGCGATCGGGAAGCGGTGCTGGCCCGGGCCTGGGAGGCCGGCGTGGGGGCCATCGTCACCATCGGCGTCGACGCGAACGCCTCGCGGCGCGCCGTGGAACTGGCGATGTCGGACGGGCGGATCTTCGCCGCCGTCGGGATCCATCCCCACGAGGCGGACAAGGCCTCCGAGGCCGACTGGGCGGCTCTGGAGGAACTGGCACGCCACCCGCGGGTGGTCGCCGTCGGCGAGACGGGCCTGGACTACCACTACGACCGGCCGCCGCGGAAGGCGCAGGAGGCGGCCCTGCGCCTGCAGGTGCGCCTGGCGCGGGCGGTGGGGGAGGCGCTGATCGTCCATTCCCGGGAGGCCCATGACGACGTGGTGCGTGTGCTGCGTGAGGAGTGCGCCGACCGGGTGGGCGGCGTCATGCACTGCTTCTCCGGGGACGTGGCCCAGGCCGAGGAATGCCTGTCCCTGGGGTTCCACATCTCCCTGGCCGGGCCGGTGACGTTCAAGGGCGCCGAGACGGCACGCCGGGTGGCGGCCACCGTCCCCGCCGACCGGCTGCTGGTGGAGACCGACTGCCCGTTCCTGTCACCCCACCCCTACCGGGGCCAGCGTAACGAGCCGGCCCGGGTGGCCCTGGTGGCCTCCGAGGTGGCGCGCGCGCGGGGCCTGGCGCCCGAGGAGGCGGCCGCGCTCACGGGCGGGAACGCCCGGCGCCTGTTTCGGATGGACTCGTTGGAGGTGGCCGGGCGGGCGGCCGCGGAGGCGCGATGAACCTCACCGCCCCCAGCCAGGTGCGGGCGCTCCTGAAACGGTACGGGCTGCGCCCCAACCGCCGGCTCGGCCAGCACTTCCTGATCGACGCCAACGTCCTGGCCAAGGTGGTTGCGGCGGCGGAACTGGGGCCGCTGGACAATGTCCTGGAGATCGGGCCGGGGCTGGGGACCCTCACCCACGAACTGGCCCGCCGTGCCGGGCGCGTGGTGGCCGTGGAACTGGACCGCGCTCTCCTGCCGGTGTTGGAAGAAACCCTTGCCGGGTTGGACAACGTTACGGTGGTCCACGGGGACGCCGTCAGGGTGGACCTCGCCGCCCTCTGCGGCGGGACCGCGGCGTGGAAGGTGGTGGCCAACCTTCCCTATGGCGTGACGGGACCGGTGGTGGCGCGCCTCCTGGAATCCGGACGCTTTGCGCTGCTGGTGGTCATGGTTCAGCTCGAGGTGGCGCAGCGGATGCTGGCCGGCCCGGGCTCGCGGGACTACGGGGCCTTCAGCGTTCTGGTCCGGTACTACGCCGAGCCGGAATTGGTGGCACGGGTGCCGGCCACGGCCTTCCTGCCGCCGCCGGAGGTCGGGTCGGCCGTCGTGCGTCTGCGTGCGCGGGCGGCGCCGCCGGTGGACGCCGATCCGCGGGCTTTCTTCGCCGTTGTCCGGGCGGCTTTCGGCCATCGCCGCAAATCGTTGCGCAACGCCCTGCAGGCCGGCCTGGCGGCGACCGCGCGCGACGCCGGCCGGCTGCCGCGTGAGGCCGGCCTGGATGGGGAGCGGCGGGGGGAAACCTTGTCCTTGGAAGAATTCGCGGCGCTCGCCCGCTCTTTGCAAAAAGCAACAGATTTTGGCCGGTTTCACACGGGGGGTCAGGCCGATGCGGCCGGACCTGATTTATTAGAATAAAGATTGCGATTTTCGCACAGCAGGGGCGAAGCACTATGGATTTCATCAGTCCGACCCGCGGTTTGCTTACCTTTGAAGCGATGTATGAGGACATCGTTTCCTTCATGGAAGACGCTCCCGAGGAGTGTTACAAGCTTATCGTCGGCACCGATTCGCAGCCGCGGGATGAGGTCTGCTTCGTCACCGCCGTGATCGTTCACCGGCGGGGGAAGGGCGCCCGGTATTACTACCACAAGGAGTACCAGCAGAGGATGTACAGCCTGCGGCAACGCATCTTTTACGAGGCGTCGATGAGCCTGGGGCTGGCGAGCAGGCTGGCCGAGCGCTTGGCCGAGAACGGACAGTCCCAGCTCAACGTGGAAATACACCTGGACGTGGGGCGGGAAGGCGAAACCCGGGACCTCATCCGGGAGATCGTGGGGATGATCGCCGGCAGCGGCTTCGACGCCAAGATCAAGCCCGAGTCCTACGGGGCCTCCAAGGTGGCCGACAAGCATACCAAATGATTGCTTCCAACGCTGTCAGCGGACGAGGCCTCAGGGTATTTTCCGGGCCCATGAGCTATACGGTAACATCCCCCTTCTTGTGGGGGATAGCCCCCCACCGCGCATGGGTGATGAAGTACTTCACTGATCTAAACGCTGTCGCACCTAGGTTTTCGGCCAGTGAAGTACTTCACCCCCCACAGTCCTGAGGCGATGACGGATCCCCGCCGGCAGGCAGCCCATGCGCAATCAGCGCTTGACAACGATTCCTATGGTCTGTACACTTTAACTTTTTGACATCCAGGAACGTGTCTGTTAAAATGAATTGAGGGATGCGAAATCCGTACGCGCGGGGGGGTGTCCCGTGGATTTGGAAGGTCGCGACGTCCTGTTGGATATCAAGCGAGGCTTGGATGGTATCGTCGGAGAACGGGTCCGGGTAACGGCCAGCAAGGGCCGCCGGCAGGTTGTCGAGCGCGAGGGAACGTTGGAGAAGACCTATCCCAACCTTTTCGTGATCCGGATTGATGAGGGCGAATCCAGCCGGCGGGTGACCTATACGTATGCAGACGTGCTGACAGAGGTCGTCAAGCTGGCGGTATTCGAGGATGAGAGCCTTAAGCGGTTGACCTTTCCAGCGGGGTAACGAGCAGGATGTCAAACCATGGTGGGTGCGCGGTCACATAGCAGTGGCCGCTTTTTTGTTTCGACCACCCGGCCGATCTGTTGAAACGGTCCGCCGATTACCGCCTGCGGCCGGAGGGAACGCCGACGCCGCCGCGGGGTGCGGCTCCCTGCGGGTGGTTCGCGGACCTGATCTACGGAACCATCGGGGAAGGTTCCAGCGCCACGAATGATGAAAACGCGAGGGCCCACCGACGACCATCGGGCAGGGCTCGGCCTGCAGCTCGAAATTATT
>DYIH01000053.1 GCA_020723785.1 Thermaerobacter marianensis | reverse complement strand
ACAAGGGTTTTTGAGAAGTGAAGTACTTCACCACCCATGCGCGGTGGGGGGCTATCCCCCAAGAAGGGGGATGTTACCATAATCATAATACCATACCCTGCCAAGTCCTGGGCGAGCGGTCCAGCCGACGGTTCGAGCGGCTGTGCGAGCGGGACGTCCCCTGCCGGATCATCACCGGCAACCGGGCGCCGGACCATGCACCATCGCCCCGTTCCGCCGAGCGATGCTCCCCATTACATGGCGATCACCGCCTCTTGGGCGGGCCGCTACCCCTGCCGCGCCGCCATCCACTCCACCAATTCCGCCAACCGCGTGCCCCGGGCGCCGAAGGGCGCCAGGTGGGCGCGGGCGCGTTCCGCGGCGGCGCGGGCCATCCGCCGCGAGGCATCCAGCCCGACGAGGGCCGGGAACGTCGCCTTCTCCTTGCGCGGGTCGCTGGGCCCCGCCAAGCCGGAGCCGGCGTCGAGGATGTCGTCGGTGATCTGGAAGGCCAGGCCGAACTCGCGTGCGTAGCCGGTCAAGGCCTCGATCTCCGCATCGCCGGCGCCGGCCAGCAGCGCGCCGCAGCGGACGGCGGCCTGGAACAGCGCCCCCGTCTTGCGGCGGGATATGTCCTGCAACTCATCGATATCCAGGACGCGCCCCTCGGCCGCCAGATCGTCCACCTGCCCGCCGATGAGGCCCCCGGTGCCGGCGGCCCGCGCCAGTTCGGCCACGGCGCGCAACTGCCTAGCCTCCGGCACGCCGGGGATCGGGCGGGCGAGGACGTCGAAGGCCAGCGTCAACAGGGCGTCGCCGGCCAGGACGGCCATGGCCTCGCCGAAGGCGCGGTGGCAGGAGGGCTGGCCGCGGCGGAAGTCGTCGTCGTCCATGCAGGGCAAGTCGTCGTGGACCAATGAATAGGCATGGACCAATTCCACGCTGCAGGCCGGCGTCAGCAGGCCGGACGGAGACGCCCCGCACGCCTCGGCCGCCGCGAGGAACAGGATCGGGCGCAGGCGCTTGCCGCCCCCCAGGGTGCTGTAGCGCATCGCCTCGTGGATGCGGGCCGGCAGGGCGCCGGCGGGCGGCAGCAGGCGCTCCAGGGCGGCTTCGACCAGGGCGGCGCGGTCGCGTAGGTAGGTCGCCAGGTCGGGCAACTCGCGGGCCACCCCCTCAACCGACCCCCTCTACGCCTTCTCCGTCCAGATCCAGGGGGAACGGCTCCACGATCGCCTCCCCGTCTGTATCGCCCAGGAGCTGCTCGAGGCGGCGTTCGGCCTCGTCCAGCTTGGCGGAGCAGAGGCGCGCCAGAGCCATGCCCTCCTGGAACCGGCGGATCGATTCCTCCAGTGGCAGGTCGCCGCCTTCCAGGCGACGGACGATGTCCTCCAGCCGGGCCAGGGCCTCTTCAAAAGACGGTCCGCCCCCCGCGGGCTGCAGATTTCCGTTACGGGATTTCCCCGTCATGACGCTCCCTCCCTAGCGAACAGGCCGGCGAAGCCACGTCCACCGTCTCCACAGCGCACCCCAGGGCGCCATCCCGCAGGACGACGCGTACGCGGTCCCCGACGCGAACGCCGGCAACACCGGACACCGGCCGGCCGGAAGCGTCCAGGCAGAGGCTGTAGCCCCGGCCCAAAACGGCCAGCGGGTCCAGAGCCTCGAGGCGCCCCCGCAGCCGCTCGTCGATGGCGCGGGCCCGTTCGAGGCGGCGGCGGGCGGCCAGGCCCAGGCGGTGGGCCAGTTCGTCCAGGCGCTGGCGGTGCTGGTAGATCCCCGTCAGGGGGCGGGCCAGCGCCGGCCTGGTGCACATCTTCTCAAGGCGCGCCCGGTCGCGGGCCACCTGCTGGCGCAGGGCCGCCTGCAGACGCAGGGCCAGGTCGGCCACCCGCCGCTCCAGCACCCGCTTCTCGGGCACGACCAGTTCGGCGGCCGCCGAAGGGGTCGGCGCCCGCAGGTCGGCCACCAGGTCGGCCACGGTGAAGTCGGTCTCGTGGCCCACGGCGGATACGACCGGTATCGCCGAACGGGCGATGGCCCGGGCCACCGCCTCGCTGTTGAAGGCCCAGAGGTCCTCGATGGAGCCGCCGCCGCGGCCGACGATGAGCACGTCGCAGGCGGCGCAGGCGTTCGCCAGGTCGACGGCCCGCGCCAGGTCGGCCGGCGCCTCGTCCCCCTGCACCAGGGCCGGGATCAGGACCAGATGGGCGTTGGGGAAGCGCCGGCGGATGACCCGCACCATGTCCCGCAGCGCGGCGCCGCTGGGCGAGGTGACGATGCCGACCCGGCGGGGCAGCAGCGGCAGGGGTCGCTTGCGGGACGGATCGAAAAGCCCTTCCGCCTGCAGGCGGGCCTTCAACTCCTCCAGGGCCAGGTAAAGGGCGCCCAGGCGGGCCTGCTCGTCGCGCCACAGATGCTGGACGTAGAGCTGGTAGGAGCCGTCCCGCTCGTAGACGCTCACGTACCCCTGGGCCACCACCACCTCGCCGTTGCGCGGCAGGGTTGCCCCCGACCAAGCGGGGAACGCCGCCTCGCGCCGGCCCCGGAACATGACGCAGCGCAGGGCGGCGGCCTCGTCCTTGAGGGTGAAGTACAGGTGTCCCGAAGGGTGATCCTTGAAGTTGGACAGCTCCCCGCGGACCAGCACCTCCCGCAAACCGGGGTGGTTATCCAGGATAGCCTTGATCCTGCCCGTCAGTTCCCGCACCGATAGGACCCGGGTCCCGGCGGCCGCCAAGCCGCCGTCATCGCCGGACGGCGACGGCGGGTCGAACCCGGACTCGCCGGCGGGTCCGGGATGCGGTGATCCGGCAAGTTCGGAGTCCCCGGCGGGTCCGCGGTCGGGGGGAAGGGGGAAAAAGCTAACCTGCCGGCGCATAGTGATAGTGCCTTTCCGCCGCCTCGATGGCGTTCTCCATGAGCATGGCCACCGTCATCGGCCCGACGCCGCCCGGAACCGGCGTGATCCAGCCGGCCACCTCCCGCACCGCGGCGAAGTCCACGTCGCCGGCGATGCCGCCCTCCACCCGCGTGATGCCGACATCGATGACCGCCGCCCCCGGCTTCACCATGTCGGCGGTGATCAACCCGGGCCTGCCGACGGCCACCACCAGGATGTCCGCCTGACGGGTATGGTGCGCCAGGTCCTCCGTGTAACGGTGGCAGACGGTCACCGTGGCGTCGGCCTCCAGGAGCAGCAAGGACATCGGCTTGCCCACGACCGTGGAGCGGCCGACGACAACGGCGTGCTTGCCCGACGGGTCGATGCCGTAGCGGCGCAGCATGGTCATCACGCCCTTGGGCGTGCAGGCCACCGTGCAGGGCTGGCCGCGAACGAGACGCCCCAGGTTGATGGGGTGGAAGCCGTCGACGTCCTTGGCCGGGTCGATGGCGGCGACAAGGGCCTCGAAGCTCAGGTGGCGCGGCACCGGCGATTGCACCAGGATGCCGTGGATGGCCGCATCGGCGTTCAGTTCCCTTATCGTGGCCAGCACCTGGTCCTGGGTGGCCGTGGCCGGCAGCCGGTACACGCCCGAACGGACGCCCACCTCGGCGGCCGCTTTCTCCTTGTTCCGCACGTAGATCTGCGAGGCCGGGTCGTCGCCGACGAGGATGACCGCCAGCCCCGGTGTCGCGTGGCGGTATTCAGCAAGTTTGGCCACCCGCCGCGCCAGGTCCTTCCGGATACCCGCCGCCAATGTTTTCCCGTCAATGACCGTGGCTGTGATCCCCGGCGCCCCCCTTTGCTCCGCCGTCGGACGATGACGCATCGCCGCCAGGCGCGCCGCCGCCCGCCACGGCCGCCGAGCCGGCCAGGTCCTTGGCCAGTTGCCCGAGTATCCCGTTGATGAACCGGCTCGATTCCTCCTCGGCGTAAACCTTGGCCAGTTCCACCGCCTCGTTGATGGCCACCCCGGTGGGGATGTCCGGCCGGTAGAGGATCTCGAAGATGCCCAGCCGGAGGATGTTGCGGTCGACGGGCGCGATCCGTTCCAGGCGCCAGTCCCGGGCATAGGCCGCGATCCGGTCGTCGATCTCCCGGCGGTGCCCCAGCACGCCGGCAACCACGTCGCGGGCGAACTCCCGCGACTCGGGGAGCGCGGCCTCCTCCTCGCAGAGGGTTTCCAGGGCCCGCTCGGGATCGCCGCCCACCAGGTCATGCTGGTACAGAACCTTCAGGGCCAGTTCCCTGGCCAGCCGCCTGCTCATTGGCACTCGGCGCCTCCCCGCGCGCTCCTGCCGCCATCCCGGACGCGGTGGCAGCCGCTAACGGCGGCCATGCAGGAGCTTGTCCAGGAACTCCCCCAGCCCGTCCGAACCGTCCTCGTCGAACTGCCGGCCGAACTGGTAGCCCGCCACCGCCAGGATGGCGATGAACAAAGCCCAGAAGAACCCGACCCACTTGATCAACAGGCCTAGCAACAGGCCGCCGGCCGCCCCGATGAGCCGGCCGCGATAGCGGGTCAGGAGTTCACGCAGCCAATCCCGCCCCATGGCCCTCACTCCACCCGGCCACGCCGGTGCTCGCTGGAGATGTTGCTGATGATGACGCGCACCTCGGACACGTCGACGCCCACCACGTTGCGCACGTAGCGGACCACCTCCTTCTGCAGGAGGTCGCTCATTTCCGGAATGCTCACGTCGGGGCTGACGACGGCCCGCAGGGTCACCCGGATGGCGCCGTCCCGCACCTCGGCCATCGGGCGCACCTCCCGGACGCCGCTCTGCTGGCGGGCGACCCGGGTCACCAGGTTCTCGACGGCAGCCAGGGATATCCTGACCTCGCCGAGGTCGGTGTCGTGGCGCACCGTCCGGCCCACGCCGCGCCGCCGGAAGGCGAAGTAGAGGAGCCGCACGCTGGCCACGAAGAAGGCGCCGGCGGTAACCCCGACCGCCAGGCGCCCCTGTTGGAGATCCAGGATGTCGCGCACCGCATCCAGGGGAACGGACCACCCCGCCGCCATGGCCACGAAGGCCGCGGACAGAAACGTCAGGGCAAAGGTGTAGATCGTCAGGATGATCCGGTCGAATAAACCCATTCCCTGTTAACGCCTGTCCCGTTCCGGCTCCTCGGGACCGAAGGCGACCCCCTGCACGTGAATGTTCACCTCAACCACCTTGAGGCCGGTCATGCTTTCGACGGCGTCCTTGACGCGCTCCTGGACGCGCTGGGCCACGGTCTGGATACTGATCCCGTACTGCACGATGATATTGATGTCCAGCGCGGCTTCCTTTTCGCCCACCTGGACCTTGACGCCGCGGGACAGGTCCTTGCGCCCCAGGATCTGGGCGATGTTGCCCACCAGCCCCCCGCTCATGCCGGCCACGCCGTCGACCTCGCTGGCGGCGATACCGGCAATGATCTTGACAACCTCCTCGGAGATCTTGATCCCCTTGCCGACCGGCTCGATCGTCTGGAGTTCCTGCTCTTCCATGACCCGTTCCCCTTTCGCGGCCATTGCACCCGTGATCCCATCGGATCCGGGATCCGATGGGGCATGGGTGGACCGCTTCGATTATACCTCTTGGCCCTGCCTCGGGACAACCGGCCTAACTGTCGTACGGGATGATCCGCACCACGTCGAAGGGCACTCCGGCGACGGAGGCCGTCACGTCGGCTATCCGGGCCACTTCCTTGGGATCCAGGCGCTTGGCCTGGACGATGACCACCGCGCCCCGGTCGTTGAGCATCGCCAGCGTCCGGGGGAAACCCTTGGCCTTGAGGAGGCTTTCAACCTCCGCCTCCTTGGCGGCCCGGGCGTTCAGCTCCAGGATCTGCTGCTGGGCGCCGGCCCTGGCCTGGGCCGTGGTCTTCTCATCACCTGCGACGTCTTTCAGCAACTGCAACCGCTCACTCCGCGCCCGCGCCCGCTCGAGACGCGTCGCCGTGAAGAAGTCCCGCGCCCCTTCCTGCGCCTTGTCCCCAACCTCGGGAGCGGCCACCAGGACGGCGCCGGCGCGGTCGTCCTGCCGGCGCACCCGAGCCTCGCGATTGAAGTCCCCGGCCTTCCAGTTGAGGTAGGCGAAGATGGCCGCCAACAGGACGAGAAAGACCAGCAACCGCCGCTCCACCCCGCCGAACCGCAGCCGGGGCGCGCCTTCGCCCTTCGGTTTCACCGGACGCCACGAGGGTGGCTTGAAACCGCTCATCGACAGATCACCTCCTCTCAGCTTTCCGGGCCGGACAGCGACGCCGGTTTGCCCGGCAGGACGGTGACCCGGTGCAGGGGGATGTCCAGGGCGGCCTGCACCGCCCGGGCCAGTCCGGCCTCCACCAGCGGGTCGTCGGCGCCCTCGGCCACCACCAGCACGCCGCGCACCTCGGGGCGCCGCAACTGGTGGAGCACGGGTTCCAGGCCCCGCCCGCCCTGAACGGCCACCACCTTGTCGGTTTCCTCGGCCTGGGTCACGACCCGGCTGCCCCCCGCCTGGTCACGCTCCTGGGTGGTCGTTCTCTGGACCGTGCGGTCGCTGACGTAATCCCGTTCCAGCGCACCCGCCAGGGTGACCTGCACCCGCACCCGCCCCACGCCAGCCACCTGAGCCAGGATCTGCTCCAGGGATAGGGCCAGGTCTCGTTCCATCAGCGCCACCGGGTCGCCGGCCGGAGCCGCCTCCGCTCCGCCGCCGGACGCCCCGGCCACCTCTGCCGCCCCTGCCGGCGCGCCCGATCCCGGCAACCCCCCCGGCGTCAGGACGCCACCGGCCGGACCGGACCGGCGGCCCATTTCCCCCAGCGCCAGGAGCAGGAGAACGCCGGCCGCCACGGCCGCGGTGGCGTAGAGGGCCACCCTGCGCTGCGGTTCCTTCAGGCGCAGGAACTCCATGAGCCCCCAGACCGCCGGCCGGCCGGTCGGCGGGGCTTCCTTCTCCGTCGTTTCCACCACTTCACCTCCCTGAGTGGCCGGCACCCGGATCCGCGCGGACCTGGATCCGCTGTCGGGAGAGGCCGAATTCGCGGGCCAGGGCGGCGGCCACCGCCTCCGCCACGGCGGCCGGCGGGTGCGCCGCCGCGGCGGGTGGTCTATCAGCCGGTTCACGGCCGTTCCGCCCGTTCTCCGCAGGGGCGCCCCCGATCCGGACCGGCGCCACCGGTTCCACCGATGCCGCCATGCCGGCCGCCCGGCCCGGGTCACCGGGGCTGAGGAGGACCTCCACCCCCGTCACCGTCCCGAAACGCGGGCTCTGGGGGGATTCGTCCACCTGCACCCGGGCGGCGGCGCGCCCCGCTCCCGGCACTCCTTCCGCCACCGCGGCGACCCGCCGGGCCACCTGTTCACGATAGGTTTCCAGCGTCAGGCGCCGCCCGACGTCTTCCAGGCGGCGCACGCCACGGGCCACGGCCTCGTTGCCGGCGTGCGCCGCGCCCGCCGGTTCCGCGGCGAAGGCCGCGTCCCAGTTCACGTCCTGGCGCAGGAATCCGAGGAACGGCACCAGGATCGTCAGGAGGATCATGAGCCCCAGCGCCAGGTGGGCGTACCGGCGCATCCCCGACCGGGGCAGGAGCATCTCCGCCACCCCGGCCAGGAAGACGATCAGGATCAGCTGCTTCACCCAGGCCTGCATCCCGTTCACCGCAGCATCACCGCCAGGTTGCCGGCCCCCACCAGGGCGGCGATGGCCAGGAAGAAGAGGATGGCCACGGCTCCGACCGTCACCGACACCAGGGTCAGGCTGCCGGCGAGGCCGTTGAGGCTGGCCACCAGGGCGCCCCCGCCCATGGGCTGGATGGCGGCCGCGGCAAGCCGGTAGATGAGGATGAGGGCGATCAGCTTGACGAACGGCACGGCCACGCTGAACAACACCGCCAGCAGCCCGACGACCCCGACCCCGTTGCGCAGAAGCAGTGTGGAGGTGGCCACCAGTTCGGTGGCGTCGGAGAACATGCCCCCGACCACCGGCACGAAACTCTTGGCCAGGTACTTGGCCGTCCGCAGGGTGACACCGTCGGCGATGGAGGCGCCCACGCCCTGGACCGTCATCACCCCCAGGAAGAGGGCCAGACCCAGGCCCAGGGCGACCATCCCGCCCTGGCGCAGCAGGCTGGCCAGGCCCGACAGCTTGAGGTTCTCGGAAAAGGCCGTCGCCAGTTCCACCAGGGCGGCCATCATGAGCAGGGGGAAGACCCAGTGGGTCACCAGCAGGTTCGTCACCTGGACCACGGCGATCACCAGGGGGTGGAACAACCCCGCCGAGACGACGTTGCCCGACGCGGCCAGGAGGGTGATGAGCAGGGGCAGGGTGGCCAGCATGAACGTGGACAGCCGGTCCAGGGTGCCCTGGGCCATCTGCAGCGCCTGATGGAAGCTGACCAGCGCCAACCCCACCAGGGCGATGAAGACGACGCCGTAGGCCGCCCGCGCCACGGCCGCGTCGGCGAAGGATGCCTGCAGGTTGTAGAGGACCGCCGCCAGCACCGCCAGGACCACCAGCTTGGCCAGCAGGCCGGCATTGCGAAGGAGCTCGCCAAGGAAGTAGCGCAGGAGCCCCCGGGCCAGATTGGCCGGGTGCCAGCCCCCATCCTCGCCCCGCAGGAGCCCCCACAGGCGGTCCAGGGAGAGGGCGGGCAGGTACGGCGCCGTTTCCCGGTTGATCTCGTCCAGCAGGCGGTTGACCTGGGCGCGGTCCAGGGCCTCCATCTGGCGGCGGGCCAAAGCGTCCGGGGAGACGGGCGGGGCGGCGGCAGCGTACGCCGCGGAGGCAACCGGCCCGGAAGCGGCCCACGCGTCCCGCGCCATGGCGCCGGCCACGGTAAACGCCAGGAACAAGATGACAGTGATACCGCCGGTCAACCGTTCGATCCCGGTCGCCACGCGCTCTCCCCCTTCCACCACCGGTTTGCGAGAATCGCGCCAGACCCTGCGGATGGCCGTCAGGCCAGCATCTTCAGTACCACTTCCATCACCGCCGAAACGATGGGCACCGCCAGGGCCAGGATGATGACCTTGCCAGCCAATTCCAGCTTGGACGCGACGGCCCCCTCCCCCGCATCCCGGGCCACCTGGGCGCCGAACTCAGCCAGGTAGGCCACGCCGATGATCTTCAGAACCAGGTTCAGGTAATGGAAGTTCACGTTGGCCCGCACCGCCAAGTCGTTCAGCAGCTGCAGGACGCCGCTTATCCGGCCCAGGACCAGGAGCAGGATGACGGCCCCTGCCGCCGCGGCCAGGAGGACCGCCAGCTCCGGCCGCTGAGGCCGGATGACGGCCAGGAGGACGACGGCAACCAGCCCTAAACCCACGATTTTGGCCATCTCCATCGCCACCGCTCCCTCGCCGCGCCTCTAGAGCTGGAACATGACGC
>DYIH01000052.1:7867-9321 GCA_020723785.1 Thermaerobacter marianensis | reverse complement strand
GCGCCGTCAGTGAGTCCTTGGCTACGGTCTTCCACTAAATTCAAGGCTCCAAAACTGGGGATGGCTCAGACCATGTTCCCTTTGACGGCCACCCACTCTTATGGGAGGATTGAGTTTATGGAAAAACATCAGGCATCCGGGCGGGGGTTCAGGTACGCGTGTTCCGAGGAGGCCATTCGGGAGTACATGGCGTTGCCCCCGGAAATGAAGCTGCGCTGGCTGGCCGAGTTGAGCCGTTTCCTCCACCAGGCGCTGCCGCCCGAGACGAAAGCGCTACAGGATAAATTCCGGCGGGGCGAGGTCTGACCCGGCTACCGCTCCCGCCGGATTCTTTCGACCCGCTCGAGCATTTCGATGTCCGACAGGTCTTGCTCTCTTCCGGCATGTCGCTTCATGGTCTTGAGGTCGCCGATGGAGGCGACGGGGACGGATACCCCGGCGATGACCAGGGACTGGCTCCTTTCGTACAGGGCGTCGAAGGGGACGGGGATGTCCAGAAGAACGTCGATCTGCTGGAAGGGGAGGGCATGGTGGGTGAACGTCAGCGCCAGCAGGTGCTTTTCCGTCTTCCACTGTTGACGGACGTCCGGGTCGGCCATGTCCCGCGGATTGACGGGCACCCGCGGCCTGTACCCTTCCCGTTCCATGATCTCGACGAAACAGGCGACGTTTTGCGGGTCCAGGGCCAGCACCACGTCCAGGTCCATCGTGGCCCGGGGAACACCGTGCAGGTTGACGGCCAGGCCCCCCGCGACGACGTATCGGATGCCCGCTTCGGCCAGGGCTTTGAAGATCGCCTCGTAGTACATGGCTCCATTCTAGCACAAGGGTGGTAATGAAGGGCAGCTTACTCCTCCTGCCTGGGTGGAAGCCACCGAGACCCTGTCCGCGCGGCTGGTCGCCCAGGGCGTCTCCGTCGGCACGGACGAGATCCTGCGCGCCCTGGAGGCCGGGATTTTCACGCCGAGGTCAGAGCGTGGCTGCGGGGTGTGACCGAGCCCATCGCCCCGCACCTGATGCCCTTTGATGTGGTCACCGCCATCCGCCACCTGGAATTCGCGGGACGCATCCGCCATGACGTCAGCGATACCGCGGTGGCCGAGGTGCTGCGGTTACGGGTCCGGCTGTGCGCCTCGCGGAGCCTGCCGGTGGCCGGGGTCGTCTGAGCCGTCCGCCATTTATCGGCCCAGGTCGCCGCGGGGGGTCGGTCGAGGACAGGAACCATTCGTGGACATGCCGCATACCGTATGGACGAGCCCGGCGGATCAGGGAATCCCCGCCGAACCCGGAGCTTCGGCGGGGTGGAAGGAATGCCGGGCGGGCAGGGTGTGACGGCATGCGCATCTGCGTGGTGGGCGGAGCGGGGTACGTCGGGCTGGTGACCGCTGTCAGCCTGGCCGTGTCGGGCCACGACGTGGTGGGGATGGACGCCGATCGGGAGCGGGTGGCCCTGC
>DYIH01000052.1:7467-7857 GCA_020723785.1 Thermaerobacter marianensis | reverse complement strand
TCAACGCCGGCAAGATCCCTTTTCACGAGCCGGGTGTGGACGAGCTCCTGAAGGAAGCCCGGGCGGCCGGGAAGATCGCCTTCACCGACGACCTCGCCGCCGCCCTGGCCGGCGCCGGGATGGTCTTCCTCTGCGTGGGGACCCCCGCCGGCCCGGCCGGCGTCCCCGACCTGGATGATCTCTGGGATGCCGTGCACGGGTTGCGGCGCCACCTGCGGGGCTACGCCGCGGTCGTCGTCAAGAGCACCGTGCCGGTCGGCACCTGCGACCGGATCCGGCAGGTCCTGGCGGACGGGCGCGAGGAGGGTCGGGACTTCGATGTGGTCGGTTGTCCCGAGTTCCTTCGGGAAGGGAGCGCCCTCCAGGACGTGTTCCACCCTGACCGGGTGA
>DYIH01000052.1:2690-7457 GCA_020723785.1 Thermaerobacter marianensis | reverse complement strand
ACCGCCCCGAAGCTGCCGAAAGGCTCATGGAACTCTACCGCGGCTGCGACGCCCCGTTCATCGTGACCGCGCCCCGCGACGCGGAGATGATCAAGTACGCATCCAACGCCTTCCTGGCTGCCAAGCTCTCCTACGTCAACGAGATCGCCGACGTCTGCGAGGCGGTGGGGGCGGACGTCGTCCAGGTGGTCCGCGGCATGGGGGCGGACAAGCGGATCGGCCCCGGCTTCACCGAAGCCGGGCTCGGCTACGGGGGGCCGTGCCTGCCCAAGGACACGGCGGCCCTCATCCACACCGCCGCCGCGGCCGGCTGCGACGCGGCGTTGTTGCGGGCCGTCCAGGCCGTCAACGAGGGGCGGATCGCGGCGGCCGTGCGCAAGGTGGAGCGGTTGGTCGGGCGCTTGGCCGGGGCGACGGCGGGGGTGCTGGGCCTGTCGTTCAAGCCGGGGACGAGCGACGTGCGCGGCAGCCGGGCGATCCCGCTGATCCACGCCCTCGCGGCCCAGGGCGCGTCCGTGCGGGCCTGCGACCCCCGGGCCGACGCCTCCCGGCTCGATATTCCGGCGGAACCGGCTTGTTCTGTGGAAGAGGCGGCGCGCGAGGCCGACGTCCTGGTCCTCGTCACCGCCTGGCCCGAGTTCAAGGCGGCGCCGTGGCCGGCGATACGCGACCTCATGCGCCGGCCGAACATCGTCGACTGCCGGAACCTCCTGGACCCGGCCGGGATGCGCCGCCTGGGGTTCAACTACATCGGCATGGGGAGGCGGGCGGAATGAGGGCCCTGGTGTCGGGCGGGGCGGGATTCATCGGTTCCCACCTCGTCGACGCCCTCCTGGCGGCCGGGCACGAGGTGGTCGTCCTGGACGACTTCTCCTCGGGCCGTCCCGAGAACGTGGCGCGCCATGTGGCCGACCCGCGGTTCCGGTTGGTCCGGGGGGACGTGCGCGACCGGGGGCTTTTGCGAGACGCCCTGCGGGGCTGCGACGTCGCGTTCCACCTGGCCGCCGTCGTCGGGGTCAGGCACTACGTGGAGGACCCCCTGCGGGTGATGAGCGTCGGCGCGGACGGGACGGCCGCCATCCTGGCGGCCGCCTGGGAGGCCGGGGCACGGGTCGTCTTCGCCTCCACCTCCGAGGTGTACGGGCGCAACCCGGAACAGCCCCTGGTGGAAGGGGCGGCGCGCCTGCTGGGCGACACGTCCGTCGATCGCTGGTGCTACGCGACGGCCAAGGCCCTGGGGGAGCACCTGTGCTTCGGTTATCGCCGCCGCGGCCTGCCCGTCGTCGTCCTCCGCTACTTCAACGCCTACGGCCCGCGGGCGAAGGAATCCGCCTACGGGGGCGTGGTGCCGCGCTTCATCCGCCAGGCCCTCGCCGGCGGGCCGATCACGGTGTTCGGCGACGGCCTGCAGACCCGCTCCTTCACCTACGTCGAGGATACCGTCCGGGGGACGCTGGCGGCCGCTCTCGAGGAGCGCGCCGCCGGCGAGGTGTTCAACATCGGCCACCCGGAGGAAACCCCCATCGCCCGGCTGGCGGAGCGGGTGCGGGACCTGACCGGTTCCCCGGCCCGCATCGCCCGCCTTCCCTACGAGTCGTTCTACGGGGAATCGTACGAGGACGTGAGGCGAAGGGTGCCGTCCGTGGAAAAGGCCGGGCACGTGCTGGGGTTCAAGCCCAGGGTGGCGCTCGACGAGGGGCTGGCTCTGACCATCGACTGGTGCCGCAGCCGGAATCCCGCGGCAAGCGGGCGCCGGAACCTCGGGGAACGCGAGGGAGGGAGGAGAGACCATGACCCTTTTGAGCCTGCCCAATGAGGGCGACCTGGATGCCATCGAGGGGTGGCTGGGTTTGGATGAGGGCCGGAGGCTGGCCTACCTGGCGTCGATCGTTCCGCGGGGTTTGGCGATCGTCGAGCTCGGGAGTTGGAAGGGGAAATCGACCTGCTGGCTGGCTTCCGGCAGCAGGGCCGGCCGGGGCGCCCCGGTCTACGCCGTCGACCACTGGCAGGGCTCGCCGGAGCACCGGCACCTCTTCACCGACCCCGCCTACACGACCTTTCCCGAGTTCGCCGCCAACGTCGAGCGCTTCGGCCTGGCGGACATCGTCGTGCCCGTCACCGGGAAGACCGTGGCCGTCGCCGAGGCGTGGGACAAGGACGTCGGCCTGCTCTTCATCGACGCGGCCCACGAGTACGAGGCGGTCAGGGCCGACTTCCTCGCCTGGTCGCCGTTCGTCGTGGCGGGGGGGGGGGTCGTTTTTCATGACGACTCGGCGGACGGCCCACGCCGGGTGATCGAGGAGTTCGTCCTGCACTCCGGCGCGTGGGGCGACTTCGCCCACGGGCCGTTCAGCGCGCGGAAGGTGACGGTTGCCGGGCGCGGCGGAACGCCGGGCCACCCGGCGCCGACCGGTCCGGCGTGATCAGACATCAAACCCCACCGTTCTGAGCACGTATCGCGCCCTGGCCCGCGAGGTGTGCTTTTCGCGGGCCAGGGCCTTCCCCCTGGCGGCGATGGCGTCCAGCCGCGCGGGGTCGGCGAGCAGGGCGTGGGCACGGGCGACCATTTCCTCCGGGGTGGTGACGAAGACGGCGCTCTCCCCGTCGACGAAGTTGTCTGGGATGACGATGGGCAGCCGCTCGCTCAGCAGGAGAGCGCCGGAATAGGGGATCTCCCAGTAGCGGAAGGTGTCCCACCCCCCGCCCCGGAGGGACACGGCGATCCGGCTCCGGTTCAGGATGTCCAGGTATTGGTCGCGCGGCAGGCGCCGGTCCATCAGCACCGTGAACCCTTCCCTGGCCAGCGCGTCGGCGAAGCGCGTGCGAACCGGGTTGGTGGTATTCATCACGCACGAGAGAGCGATGTCCCGGGGGCGGTCCGGCGCGTTCATCACCTGCGGCGGGATGGCGAAGGGCAGGGGGAAGACGCCGCCGTCGCCGGGCAGCGTCTCCCGCATGAAACGGTGGGTGTGGCGGAACCCATCCGGCCAGGGTTCGCGGGCGTCCTCGCCGTGCAGCCAGGCGACGGGCTGCCGCCGGAAGATGTGCTGCAGGGCATTCCAGGTGCCCAGGGCCACCGGGCGGATGCTCCCCACCACCACCGCGTCGAACGTTTCCTCCTGCCGGGCGATCTGCTCCGCGGTGAACCGGTGCAGGTCGGGATAATGGAAGAGCAGGCGCGGGTCCGAGGGCCGTCCGTGGTAGAGGTCCTTGGCCGGGAAATCGACGACGTTCTCCTGCCCCAGCAGGGCGCATAGGCCGTCGAAGAGGATGTCCTCCTGGTAGTTGATGGTCCCGCTGGTGATGAAGAGCACGCGGATGCCCATACCGGATCCCCCTCGTATGCTCTGCCTCTGCCTTTGCCCTCCATCCTATGCGGCCGGCCCCGGCATGGTACAAGCCGTGGGGTTGTCCGCACCCCTGGGGCCGGACGAGCATAGCATGGGACGAGTTCCATGGACAACCTCCGTGGACAACCCCGGCCCGCGGCTTCCCTCGGGCAGGCCCGATGGGGCCCCGATTGTCCGCGCCGGTTATGGGGGGAGATGCCTCATGGAATGCGGTGTCGAATGCAGCATCGTCGCCGCGGCATATAACGGCCTGCCGTACACCCGGCTCTTCGTGGAGAGCGTCCTGGCCTGCACCGACCGGCCCTATGAACTCATCCTGGTGGACGACGGCTCGACGGACGGCACGCCCGCCTACCTGGACGGGCTGGCCCGGGCGCACGGCCACGTGACCGTGCTGCGCAACGACGCGAATCTGGGCATCGCCCCGTCCTGGAACCGGGGCCTGGCCGCGGCCGGGGGCCGGTTCGTCGCCCTGTGCAACAACGATGTCGTCGTCAGTCCGGGGTGGCTCGGCCGGTTGGTGGATGAGTTGGCCGCCCGGGAGCATCACGGCGCCGTCTCCGCCGCCTCCAACCAGGTCGTCCTCGGCCACCACCCGGACCTGTTCCCGGACGACCGGGCCTGGCTGGAGGCGCGGCGGCCCTGGCCGGAGCCGTCGTGGGAGTCCCTCCAGGCCTTTTACGGCGACTTCTACGGCTACGCCAACGATTTTGCCCACCGGCACCGCGGGGTCAGGACGCCGTCGTTGTACATCCCGTGCCTGGTCATGCGGCGGGAGGTCCTGGAGGATGTCGGCGGGTTCGACGAGGGGCTGGGCCGGGCGTTCCACGAGGACCTGGACTTCTTCGCCCGGGTGCTGCTCAACCGCCGCCACAACCTCGTGGGAATCTACGGCGGCGTCTACGTCCACCACTTCGTCGGCGCGACCGTCATCCCGCTGGGGGTGCCCCGCCTGATGGACGAGTCGGGCCCGGTGTACGTGCGCAAGTGGGTGGCCGTCACCGGGGAGCGGGACTGGTTGGGGGAGTATTCCAGGGGTCGGCTCGACCGCGAGGGGCTGCTGCGCCTCCGCGAGGAGGTGCGGGACCGCCTGCCGCCGCCGGTGCCGCTCCGGCGGTAGGGCGGGCGGGCAGGGGGGGCCGGTCGCGGGTCGCAGGGGGACAAGTCGGCGAGTCCGGCAGCAAAGCGAGGTGAGGGCGGTGAAAACCTACCCGAGGGACGACGGACGGGAGGACCTGAACCGGCAGGCGGCGCGCGTGGCGGCCTTCTGCGCCGGCGCCAAGGGGGTCGACGCCGGCTGCGGCATATACAAGATCAACGAGCGCGCGGTGGGCATCGACCGCAACCCCTTCCTGCAGCCGGACGTGGTGGGGGACGCCGCCCGCCTGGACCTCCCCGACGCGTCGCAGGACTTCCT
>DYIH01000052.1:0-2680 GCA_020723785.1 Thermaerobacter marianensis | reverse complement strand
CCACAGCTTACCAGAGTTCCCCCACACGGAGGCGACCCTGCGGGAGTGGGCGCGCGTCCTCAAGGTGGGCGGTTACCTCTGCCTGATCGTACCGGACGGGCGGGCGGTCCCCCACCGGTCGGAAACGGCGCACCTGCGGTTCCACGCCCCGGAGGCCCTGCTTCGGATCGTCGGGGAGACGGAGGGGCTGGAGGTGGTCCAGTTCGACACCATCCGGGACGGGGGGAGCTGCGACCTGGTCGCCCGCAAGGCGCGCCACGTGCCCGGGCGCATTCCACTGCGGGGGGAACTGCTCGGCCTCCCCCGCCCGGCGCGCCCCCTGACGGTCCTCATGTACTCGGGCATCTTCTACACCAAGGCGGCCGAGGACCTGGGGCACAGGGTCATCAGCGTCTGGCACAACCACGCGGACGTTCTCGTCCCGCACGGGACCGACATCGACCTGCCGGCCCTGCTGGACCGGCTGCGCGCACGCGGGGTGGCGGTGGACCTGGTCGTCGAGGTGGACGGGCCGAGCCAGTTCTCCGGCCTGGAGCGGGTCTCCGTCCCGAAGGCGCAGGTGGTCTTCCACTGCTGGGCGCTGCACCGGGCGGACCGGGGCCGGGCCTTCGACCACAACTTCGTCCCCCAGCCGGACTTCGTGAACCGGTGGCGGGAGCGCGGCGCCCGCACCCACTGGCTGCCCCACGCCGCCGACCCGGACTACTTCCGGCCCTATGACCTGCCGGAGGAGTACGACATCGGTTTCCTGGGCAAGACCTACCCCGGCTCCCACGACGAGCGGCGGCGCCTCCTGGACCTGCTGGCGGCGCGCTGCGCGCTCCATTACCCCCTCGATCGCTACTTCGACGAGGCGTCCCGGGCCTACGCCCGCTGCCGCCTGGTCTTCAACCGCTCCTCGTCCCTGGGCGACCTGAACCAGCGGCCCTTCGAGGCCATGGCCTGCGGGCGCCTCGTGCTGACCGACCGCATCGGCAACGGACTGCCGGATCTGTTCCGGGACCGGGAACATCTGGTCATGTACGGCGACGACCGGGAACTCTGCGAAGCTGTCGAACACTACCTGGCCCACCCCGACGAACGCCGGCGCATCGCCGCGGCCGGCCGCCGCGAGGTGCTGGCCCGCCACACGTACGCCCACCGGATGGATACCATCATCCGCACCGTGTTCGGCGGGTAGGCCCCATGCCGGGTTCTCGATCCGCGTAACGTCCTCTCGTTGCGCGCTGCACAAGCCTGGCAAGCATGCGCATGGCGCAGGTCTGGACGAGCTCGTGCCCACGCCGGACAGGCCGCCCGCCTTGGCGGACAGGCCCGCGGGGTCACGCGGCACGCCGGTGGACAAGCCGCGGGGTCATGCGGCACGCCGGTGGACAGGCCCGCATAAGATGTGTACAAGCCGGGGATGGACGAGCTGTTCGGACGAGCCGTTCGGACGAGCCGTTCGGACGGTCCGACCCCACCCGGCCCAACCCGGATCAACCCAGAACGGGAAAGGGGGTGGGGGGGATGTCCTTCGCGTCTGCTCTACAGGGTCTGGTCGGCCAGGCCGTCACCATCTACGAGACCGGCGGCAACAACCAGACCGGGACGATCACCGCGCTCGACGCCGCCAACGACAAGCTGACCCTCTCGGTCAGCGGGCTGTCCCAGCAGTGGCAGATCAGCAACATCACCTCTGTTCGCAGCCTCTCGTGATCCGGCAGGGCCGCCGCGGGCCCGGGCCATCCGGCCCGGGCCTCCATGCGTTCCGGCGGCGCGCGCCCATGGCGGCCGGCGCCGGCACACCTCCGGTGGGGGTTGCATATCGTGTGGACGGGCCGGATGGACAGGCAGGCGGCAGCGCGATGCGCGTGCGGCCGTCCCCGGCAGCCGGCAGGCGGCGGCGCGATGTGCGTGCCGGCCGTCCCCGACGGTCAGCCGGCGACCCCAATCGGGAGGCGAGGAGCCCATGGCCGTCTGCACCATCGTGATGTCCGTCTACAACCAGGTGGACTATACTAGCCGCTGCCTGGAGAGCGTATTTGCCCACACGGACGTGCCGTACAGGATGGTGATCATCGACAACGGCTCGCGGGACGGCACGCCGGCGTTCCTCGCCGGACTGCGGCCGTCAGCGCCGCGACAGGAAGGGCTCACCGTCCTGACCAACCCGAAGACCGTCTGCTTGGCGGCCGCTTGGAACCAGGGGCTGCGGGCCGCCGCCCACGGGCTGCCGGTCTGCTTGCTCAACAACGACGTCGTGGTGACGCCGGGGTGGTTGCGCGCCGTTCTCGGCTTCCTTAAGGAGCAGCCCCACGTGGGGATCGCCGGGCCGCACGTGACGGACGGCGAGATCCCCGGCGGGTACGATGCCTGGGCATCCAGGTACGTGGCGGAGAACCGCGACCGCGTGGAGGAAGGTTTCCATGGCTGCTGCTTCGTGCTGTCGCCGGAGGTGGTCCAACGAGTGGGCCTCTTCGACGAGCGCTTCGAGGTGGGCGTTTGGGAGGACGTGGACTACCACCATCGGGCCCGGCTGGCCGGTTTCTCCCCACGGGTGACCCACCGGGCGGTGGTGCACCACTTCGGGAGCAAGACCATCCCGCACCTCGTCGCCGAGCTGGGTGGCCGCAACATTTATGTGGAAAACCTGCAGAAGTACACCGAGAAGTGGGGCATCCAGCTCGGTAACTTCACC
>DYIH01000051.1:7787-9616 GCA_020723785.1 Thermaerobacter marianensis | reverse complement strand
GGCACATCCACTCGACCTACATGGACAATCACCGCATGCTCACGCTCTCGCGGGGTATGGAGCCGGTGTGGATCAACGACAAGGACGCGGCTTCCGTGGGCATCAAGGACAACGACTGGGTGGAGGTCTACAACGATCACGGCGTCTATATCGCCCGGGCGGCGGTCAGCGCCCGCATCCCGCGGGGGATGACCATCGTCTATCACATCCCGGAGCGCACCATATCCGTCCCCAAGTCCAAGGTCCGCAACCTGCGCCGGGCCGGCGGCCACAACTCGGTGACCCGCACCCGGCTCAAGCCGGTCCTCATGTGCGGCGGTTACGGTCAATTCACCTATCACATCAACTACTGGGGGCCGGTGGGGTACAACCGCGATACGTACGTGTACGTCAAGAAGTACGACGGCCAGGTGGTGATGTAGAGAACACGGGCTGCCGAAATATAGAGAATACAGGCTGCCGAAAACGGCGTGGGCTCTCCGGGGACACCCCGGAGAGCCTTTTTCGTGGTACGCCCGGTTGATACCTTACCACCATCTGGCACCTGGCCGGACGACGAGCGGCATGCGCCGGGTTGCACCAGGTTCGGTAGCTCCATACCACTATTGAAATCCAGCCGTTTCCGCGCTATAATCGTTTCGCCAAACGCAAGCATGCATTTCGAGCATTCACCGGGCGTTGCCCCATGATTCCCCAGCGGCGTTATGGACGGCGCAGCCGCTGCGGAACTCCCTCGAATGTTCGGCGGTGTGCGTTGCGGCGACATGCCCGAGCAGCCCACGGGGGTGAACCAGGTTCGACGTGGGGCAGGGCGGGTCAGGGAAGCGAGCCGAGGTCCGCGCCTCGTAAATAAGCGGGCGGCATTAAGTGCCAAGAACGAACTCGCTCTGGCTGCCTAACTAGCGTAGCCACGTTCACCGGCCCCGCGCCCACCGGCGCCGGCTGGACGTCACAATGTGGGCTGGCCGCGGCCCTCCGCCCGGGGGGCGGCGGCGAGACCTGACCGGGCTGGCCGACGGCGGATCCTGCCCCTGGGAGCCGCCCGAGGCGAGAGGCCCTGCCGGCGTGACCGGCGGGGCGGCGTTCAGGGGATACGCTCGTAGAAGCCTGGCCGGCCCCCTTGCGGACCCGGGTGCGATTCCCGGCACCTCCACCAAGTTTTCGCCCCCTTAACGGGGGTTTTTTCTTTCACTTCCATCCTTCTACCGGAACCTTCACAACGGTGTCGCCTGCCGTGCCGGACACGACCTCGGACGGCTCTGGGGAGACAACCGCCGGGAACCCGCAGGCGGATGTTCCCGCGCCTGTCTTCACCTCCCGGCTGCTGCAGGCCAAGCGGCGGATGCGGCAGTCGGCGGACGAACCGGCGCCACCGAACCGAGCTGTGCGGCCGGACGCCTGACCCCTTCGGATGCAGCCGTAAAGTTTTTCTTATATCTTCACTTGACATACTTAACGATTATCGTTAGTTTTTTAAGCGGTGAACCGCCATGCTTTGGGAGGAAATCATCCAGAGAGCCGGACGGGAAAACGTTCCCCCGGAATTCGTGCTGCGGGAGGAAATGCAGAAGAGCATCCTGGCCCATCTCAGCGGGAGGCTGTTCTTCCGTGGGGGGGTGTTCCAGGGCGGCACGGCGCTCCGGCTCTTCTATGGCAATGTCAGGTATTCCGAAGACATGGACTTCGTCTTCAGCCGGCAGGGGGCCGAATCATTCTCCGACTTCCCCGATGTGTTATCCGGGCTCGACCGGTTCCTGCTCGACGTCTTCCCCTTCGCCACGAACGCCCTCCTCAAGGCGCAGAAGGATACCGATACTCACAAGAGGTGG
>DYIH01000051.1:0-7777 GCA_020723785.1 Thermaerobacter marianensis | reverse complement strand
GGCGCGCCTGGCTGTAGCTCCGCTGGAGAAGGCGCTGGCCGTGCGCATCGAGGCCGTGAACGTCCCTTCTTATGACCACAGGCTGCTCATTCTCCCCTTCCCTCCCTTCAACCCGCCGGTTCTGGTGGAGAGCATGAACGAAATCCTGGCGGATAAGATCGTGGCCGTGGCCTTCCGGGCCTTCCTCAAGGGGAGGGATCTGTGGGACCTATTCTTTCTCGTGGACCAAAAGGGCATCTCTTTGGACCTCGGTTTGGTGGCCAGGAAGGTTGCCGACTACGGGCATTCCCTGACCGATTTCCGCGAGAGGCTGGCCTGGGCGGCGCGGCGGATCGCCGACGAGGGGCCGGATGTACTGGCCCAGGAAATGGCCCGGTTCATGCCCCAAACCGTGTTCACGATGTGGCGGGACCGTCTGGATGTCGTTGTCAGGGCCGTTCGAAAATGCGTCGTGGCGGGCGTGGCGGCTGGCGGCGGTGCCCCGTGAAGACGATCGAATGGTTGGATTTTTTCAAGAGATACAACGAAAAGAAGCTCTTTTCCGTGGAAGATCTGTTGCAGATGACGGGCGCAAAACGGGAGACGCTGCACGTCCAGCTTTCCCGGCTGACGCGGCAGGGTGTCGTCGAACGGGTCGGCCGGAGGTGGTACGCCAACCCGTTCAACGTCCCGTCGGTGGACGAGATCGCCATGGCGCTGCGCTTTCCCAGCTATGTGTCGCTGGAGCAGGCCCTGTTCCGCCATGACATTTTGAGCCAGACCGCCTTCGCCGTCACGCTGGTGACCACGCGGCTACCATACGCTTTCGTCTGTCGCGGCGTCCGGCTGGAGTATCATCAGATCAGCCGGCGGCTCTTCTGGGGGTACGTCTTCGACGGACGAGCCAACGTGGCCCACCCGGAAAAGGCGGTGCTGGACCTGATCTACATCCGGTACGTGAGAAATCGCGAGCTGACCCATGACCGGCTGCGCTCCCTCCTGGACGACATGTACCTTGCCGACCTGGACCGGGATCGCCTGCTGGTCTACGCCGGCAGGTTCGGCGGGCCGGTGCGGGGGGGGGTCGACGACCTCTTGGCCCGGCTTTGATGAGATGACGCGCCGCAGCCTTGACACACCGGCTACAGCCGTTTATGGTAGCCCTAGACTGACCAGTCGGTCCGGGGGCGACCGCCAGCTTCCGATCGCGGTGGGGCTCCCGGGCCGGCCCATGGGGTGACCGGTTTGGGCCTGGCGGCGGAAGATCGCCGGCAACAGATCCTCGAGGGCGCCTTCACGTGCTTTGCGGCCAAGGGCTACCATAACACGACGATGGACGACATCGTCGCCGCCTGCGGCCTGAGCAAGGGCGCCCTCTACTGGTATTTCAAGAGCAAAAAAGAACTGCTCCTGGCCGTGGTGGATGCCTGGCTGGAGGCGGCTGACGGTGCCTACCACGCGGCGGCGGCTCGCGCCGGCACGCCCCGCGACAAGTTGCGGGCCATGGGGCGCGTGTATGGACAGGCACTGGCCGCCGATGCGCGCCGGGCGGCGGTGGCCATCGAATTCTGGGGCCTTTCCGGGCAGGACCCGGAGGTGCGGGAGCGACTGCGGCAGCTTTACGGCCGTTATCGGGGGATGGTCGAGGGCATTCTCGCCGAGGGGGTGGCCGCCGGGCAGTTCCGGCCCCTCGATGCCCGGCGCATAGCCGGCGTGTTGCTGGCCGCTTACGACGGCCTGTGTCTGCAATGGTGGCTGGACCCGGCGGCCGTGGACTGGCCGGAGGTGGCCGACGCGGTGCTCGATCTCTTGCCCGAGGGGGGCGCATAGATGAGGCGCAAGGTGCTGATCGGCGGCGGGATCATCGCCCTGATCGCCCTGGTGGTGGCCGCCAACCTCTGGCGCCAGTCCCGCGGCGAGCCGGCCGTGGTGGTGCAGGTCAAGCCGGTGGCGGTGGCGGACCTGGCGGTGACCGTCGAGGCGGAGGGGGTCGTCGAACCGGTCGAACGGGTGGAGGTGCGGGCGCCGGCCAGCGGTGCGCTGGCCCGGGTGGCGGCCGAGGAGGGCGACCGGGTGGGGAAGGGCGAGGTGCTGGCCGCCTATGACCGGGAGGGGCTGGCCCTGGCCCGGCAGCGGGCGGAGAGCGAGGTGGCCCAGGCCCGCGCCCGGGTGGCCCAACTGGAGGCTCGGCTCTCCCTGGAGCGGCGGCTGCGCCAGGAGGAGGTGGACCGGGTCGAGGAACTCTTCCGGCGGGGAGAGGCAACCCAGGCCGACGTCGACCTGGCCCGCCAGGCCCTGGCCAACGCCGGCAGGGGAGAGGCCCTGGACGAACAACTGGCGGCGGCGCGGCAGGCCCTGGCTGCGGCCGAGGCGGCCTACCGTCAGGCGGTGGAGGAGGGGCGAAGCGGCGAGGTGCGATCGCCGATCGCCGGCGTCGTCCTCTCGCGGGAGGGTACCCGGGCCGGGCAGGTGGCCAAGGGGGGCGTTCTGTTCGTCCTGGCGGACCTGAGCCGCGTCATCGTCAAGGCCAGGGTGGACGAGGTGGACATCGGCGCCGTCTCGGTCGGCGACGAGGCCGAGGTCACCTCCAGCGCCTATCCGGACCAGGTCTTCCGGGGGAAGGTGACCCGCATCGCGCCCCAGGGCCGCAAGGAGGCCGGCGCCGGCAGCCAGGGCAACGTCGTGACCTTCGACGTCGAGATCGGGACGGACAACCCCCAGGGGCGGCTGCGGCCGGGGATGACGGTGGACGTCCGGATCGTCGCCGACCGCCGCCGGGGCACCCTGCCGGTTCCGGCCGAGGCGGTCGTGGAGCGCCGGGGGAAGAGGGGCGTCTTCGTCGTCGAGCCGGCGGCGGCCCGGGGCGGGGGCGCTTCGTCTCGGGGTGGCGGTTCGTCCGGCACAGGCGTCGCTCGGTTCCGGCCGGTGGAGACCGGGCTGGCCAACCAGACGCAGGTGGAGGTCCTGAAGGGCCTGCGGCCGGGCGAGTCGTTCGTCGTCGGCCCGGCCGACGCGCTGAAGAATCTCCGGGACGGGCAGAGGGTGGCCGGTGAGCCGACGGGGGCGGCGGCGACCGGACCGTCTGCCCGGTAGGGCGGTGGCGGGGATGGGCGCGGAACCGATCATTCGGCTGGTGGACGTCCGCAAGACGTACCGGATGGGCGCTGTCAAGGTCGAGGCCCTGCGCGGCGTCACCCTAACCGTGGGGCCGGGGGAGTTCACGGCCATCATGGGCCCGTCCGGTTCCGGCAAGTCGACGCTCCTCAACATCCTGGGCTGCCTGGACCGGCCGACGGCCGGGGAATACTATCTCCGCGGCCGGGCGGTGGCCGGCCTGAACGATGACGCCCTGGCCGCCGTGCGCAACCGGGAATTGGGTTTCGTCTTTCAGACCTTCAACCTGCTGCCGCGGATGACGGCCCTGCGCAACGTGGAGCAGCCGATGCTCTACGCCGGCGTGCCGGCGGCCGAACGGCGCCGCCGCGCCCTGGAGGCCCTGGAGCGGGTGGGGCTGGCCGACCGGGCCCGGCACCGGCCCAGCGAGCTGTCGGGGGGCCAGCGCCAGCGGGTGGCCATCGCCCGCGCCCTGGTCAATGGGCCGGCGGTGATCCTGGCCGACGAGCCGACGGGCAACCTGGACAGCCGGACGGGGGAGGAGATCATGGCCCTCTTCGAACGGCTCAACGCCGGCGGTGCCACGATCATCGTCGTCACCCACGAGCCGGACATCGCCGCCCACGCCCGGCGGGTGATCGTCGTCCGGGACGGTCGGGTGGTCGAGGACCGGCCTTCGACCGGAGGGGCGGCGCGCCTCGCCGGGGGGCCGCCGCCCGCGGGGGTGGGCGGACCGTGAACCTGGGAGAGAGCGTGCGCGTCGCCCTGGACGCCCTGTGGGCCAACCGGTTGCGTTCCCTGCTCACCATGCTGGGGATCATCATCGGCGTCGCCTCGGTGATCGCCGTGGTGGCCATCGGCCGGGGCGGCCAGGCGTTGGTGCTGAAGGAGTTCGAGTCGCTCGGTTCGGGCATGCTGGTGATCCAGCCGAACTGGATGGAGTACTCCGGCGACATGAAGCGGATCAAGTACCTCAAACCCGACGACCTGCGGACCGTGGCGGCCATGCCGGGGGTGCGGCGGGCTTCGCCGGAGGCCGACGCCGCCGTCACCGTCAAGCTCGGGCGGGAGAGCCGCGGCATGACCGCCCAGGGCGTGGGCGCCGACTACCTGGAGATCTCGCCGGCGAAGCTCGCCCGCGGGCGATGGTTCACCGAGTCCGAGGTGGAGCGCGGGGTGCGGGTGGCCGTGATCGGCGAGGAGGCGGAGGAGAAGTTCTTCGGCGCCGGCCGGGGGTTGGGCCGCGTTCTCCGCATCGAAGGGATGCCGTTCACCGTCGTCGGGGTGGTCAGCAAGTCCAAAGGGTTGTTCGCCGATCTCGGCATGATGGGGGCTCTCAAGTTATTCGTGCCTTACACGACCATCCGGCGGGTGACGGGGGACGACGACATCGCTTTCGTGACGGTCCAGCCCCGGTCGGTGGCCGAGGCGCCGGCGGTCCAGAAGACCCTCCAGGACTGGGTGGACCGGCGGTTCGGCGAGAAGAAGTTCAAGGTCGACAGCCTGGACCAGATGGTCGAGGCGGTGCGCAAGGTGACGACGATCATGACCGGCGTCATCGGCGGCATCGCCGCCATCGCCCTGCTGGTGGGGGGCATCGGCATCATGAACATCATGCTCGTCTCGGTCACCGAGCGGACGCGGGAGATCGGCATCCGCAAGGCCCTGGGGGCGCGGCGGCGGGACGTCCTCCGCCAGTTCCTGATCGAGGCCGTCGTCCTGTCGCTCACCGGCGGGCTGATCGGGATGGCCGCCGGCGGCGGGCTGGCCGCCCTCGCCGGCAGGCTGCTCAAACTGCCGGCCCTGTTCACGTGGGAGACGGTGCTGTTGGCTGTATCGGTATCCGCCGGGGTGGGCATCCTCTTCGGCGTCTACCCGGCCAATCGGGCGGCGCGCCTGGACCCGATCGACGCGTTGAGGTATGAGTAAACCTTGGATCGGTGAAAGGGGACCCGGTAGCCTGTAGCGCCAAGGCGGGGAGGGTGCCGAAGTCCATGGCGGCCGGAGGGACGCAGGATCCTCCCGATCGGCCACCCGCGGTGATCGGTGAAAGGGGACCCGGTAAAGTGTCGAAGGCAGCACTGTAATCCCTATCGAAGAGGGAGGCGCGGTGGTCGGACCGCTGTCCACGTTGTTGTATTTCTCTCGCAACAAGAAGAAGACCCTCCCCATGCTGGGGGTGATCGTGCTGGCCGTCTTCGCCGTCAGCCTGACGGCGGTGCTGACCGGCTCGATGATCACCTCGGCCCGCGAGGGCTGGGTCAAGCCCTACGAGCGCTACTCCATGGTGGCGGCTTCGCAGGGGTTCCTGGAGGCGCGGACCGTCCGCGAGCTCAAGGCCAACCCCCACGTGGGCCGGCTCCTGCCGCTGCAGAACGCCGTGGTCCAGGTGACCGGCATCTTCGGCAGCGACCAGCGGCTGGTGCTGGGCCTCAAGGAGAAGGACCTGCGCTGGTTCATGGGCCGGACGGACCTGCGCCTGGCGGGGGGGCGGCTGCCGGCGCGGGGCGAGGCGGAGATCGCCCTGCACGAGGACATCATGAAAGGCAAGGGCGTCCGCCTGGGCGAGGAGATCGGGCGGGAGGTCGACGACAACGAGTTCCTGCCCGGCCGGCTGCGTGTCGTAGGTATCCTGGCCGGGCCGTACCCGGTGGCCCTGACGACTTACGAATACCTGCAGAGCAGGGCGGGTCCCGTCCAGCCGGTAGGGGAGCGCGCCTTCCTCGTCTTTCCCCGTCCGGGCCACCAGTCGGACCTGGAATGGGACCTGGCCGGGCTGCCGCGGGACAGGATCACGGTGCAGACCTATTCCCTGACACGGGAGCGGGTGGAGCGGGAGATCGTCAACATGGACATCATGATCTGGATCCTGAACCTGGTCACCGTCGTCACCCTGTCCCTCTCCGTGGGGCTGCTGAACGTCATCTTCTTCATGCAGCGGATGGGGGAGTTCGGCATCCTGGCCGCCATCGGGTACCGGCGCGGCGCCCTCCTGCGGCGCACGTTCCTCGAGGTGCTGACGGTGACGCCCGCCGGCTGGCTGGCGGGCCTGGCGCTGTCCCACGCCGTGTTCCTGCTGATCAGCCGCTACATCTACGCACCCAGGGGGATCTACCTCACCGGCATCGACGGCCGGGTGCTCTCCTTCACCCTGCCGATCCCGGTAATGATCGCCCTGTTTAGCCTGTTCATCGTCTTCTGGCAGCTCTGGCGGCTGGACCCGGTAAGCATCGTGGAGCGCAGGGAGTGACCGGCCGGTGAGGGTCTCAGAGTATCCGGGCAGCGCGGCGGGGTAGGGGGGCGGGCGGTGCTTACGGCCGAAGGGGTGAGCCTGGTCTATCGCGCCGGTGGCGTCGAAACCGTCGCCGTCCGCGACGTCAGTCTGACCATCGGTGAAGGGGAGTTCACCGGCCTGATGGGCCCCTCGGGGAACGGCAAGAGCTCCCTCCTTTACCTGCTCTCCGGCCTGAAGGCGCCGACGGCCGGGACGGTCGCCTTTACCGGACGCGACTATCGTTCGCTCGGCCCCGAAGGGCTGTCGGACCTTCGCCGGCGCGAGTTCGGCTTCGTCTTCCAACAGCACTTCCTGATCAACTACCTGACGGTGCTGGAGAACGTGTTAGTGGCCGCCCGGCCGGGGGATCGCGCCGCCCGGGAACGCGCTCTGGACCTGTTGGAACGGCTCGGGCTCCAGGGGTGCCGGCGCAGGCTCCCGCACCAGCTTTCAGGGGGACAACGGCAGCGGGTGGCCGTGGCGCGGGCGCTGGTGGGGCGGCCGCGCATCGTGTTCGCCGACGAACCGACGGCCTCGCTGGACCGCGCCACCGCGTCCGAGGTGGTGCGTGCCCTGGAGCAATACAGGGATGGGGGCGGGTCCGTCGTGCTCGTGACTCACGACCACGCCGTGCTGAGCGGTGCCGACCGGGTGCTGACGATGCGCGACGGCCGGCTGGTGGATTAGGCGGCGCGGCGGCAGGATGACGGGCTATGGGACGTGGCGGCAGGTTTCCGCGGCCGGCCCGTGGAAGTGTACAACAGCACGCATTGGGGGGGGACGGTCGTGGCAAAAGTGTTGCAGCACCCGGTACGGTGGGCTTTGCTAGCCATCCTGGTGCTCCTGTTCTCGGGCTCGGCGTTCGGGGGTTCCGTCCCGGAGGCATCCGGCGCCAATGCGGCGGCAACGGGCGACACCGCCGCGGGTACCGGCGCGGTCCCGGGTGGCGCCGGGGCTTCGTCCGGTCAGACCAACATGGCGCCCCCCGCCGCCCGTTCGCTGAGCCTGGAGGAGGCCGTCTACCAGGGCCTGAAGACGGGCTTGGACATGAAGGCGGCCCTGCTGGAGCTGGACAGGGACCGTTTGAGCTGGGAGCAGGCCCGGGACGCCGCCGGGCGGATCGACAGCGACCTGATCATGGACATGGACACGGCCAAGGCCAAGTACGTCACCCAGCGGCGGGCGGAGTTGCTGGAGGCGGCCGCCGGGCGCAAGTTGAAGCAGGCGGAACTCAACGCGCGCCAGAAGGTGGAGGAGGCATACTACGACGTTCTCAAAGCCGATGACGGCCTGCGCGTCGCCGAGGCCAACCTGGACCGGGCCCAGCGGCAACTGGCCATGGTGCGCGCCCAGTACTGTTGTTGCTCACGCTCTTTGGCCACCGTCGTCCCACATAGATTGGCCGGTTGA
>DYIH01000050.1:8825-9771 GCA_020723785.1 Thermaerobacter marianensis | reverse complement strand
GGGCGCGCACCGCGGACGGGCTGCTGGCGGAGGAGGACTTCCGCCGGCTCGGCGCTCCTGTCCAACTGGCCACCGACGATGGTAGCCGCGGCCATCCCGGAACGGTCGTCGATCCCCTGGAGGCCGCCCTGGCTGACGGTGGGCGGGCGCTGATCTACGCCTGCGGCCCCGCGCCAATGCTGCGGGCCGTCCAGGCCCTGGCCGCCCGGCGGCTGGTCCCGGCCTGGCTGAGCCTGGAGGAGCGCATGGCCTGCGGTGTAGGCGCCTGCCTCGGCTGTCCGGTTCCCGTGCCGGACGCTTCCGAGCCGACCCCGGCGGGGCCGGGTTCCACGGTCTGGCCCACCCCGGCTCGGATGGCCGAGCTGTATCGCCCGGTGGCCCCCGGCGCGCCCGCCGCGCATCGCTATAAACTGGTCTGCGTGGACGGGCCGGTCTTCCCGGCCTGGGGCGTCATCTTGCACGCCGCGGCCCCGGCGGCCGGCAGCGGCGCGGGCGCGGGCAGAGACGCGGGCGCAGGCAGAGGCGCGGGCGCGGGCGCAGGCAGAGGCGCGGGCGCAGGCAGCGGCAGCGCCGCGGGCGCGGGCGCGGGCGCCGGCAGCGCCGCGGGGGTATAGCCATGGCCGCGCCGCCCGACCTGTCAGTCGAAATCGCCGGCCTCCGGCTGAAGAACCCGGTGCTCACCGCCTCCGGCACGTTCGGCTACGGGCGGGAGTACGCCGGGTACTTCGACCTCGGCCGCTTGGGCGGGATCATGGTCAAGGGGGTCTCCCTCGAACCGTGGCCGGGCAACCCGCCGCCGCGGGTGGCGGAGACGCCGGCGGGCATGCTCAACGCCATCGGCTTGCAGAACCCCGGCGTGGACCACTTCATCGCCGTGGACCTGCCCTGGCTGCGCCGGTTCGACACGGCGGTGCTGGTCAACGTCATCGGGCGCACCGTCGAGGAA
>DYIH01000050.1:2932-8815 GCA_020723785.1 Thermaerobacter marianensis | reverse complement strand
TACGCGGCGGTGGCCGCCCGCCTGGACCGGGCCGAGGGCGTCGCCGCCCTGGAACTGAACATCTCCTGCCCGAACGTCAAGGAGGGCGGGATCGCCTTCAGCGCCAGCCCGGAGGCGGCGGTCCGGGTAACGGCGGCGGTACGGGATCGCACCCGGCTGCCCCTCATCGTGAAGCTGTCGCCCAACACCGGCGACATCGCCGCCATGGCCCGGGCGGTGGAAGCGGCCGGCGCCGACGCCATCTCGGTGATCAACACCCTGGTCGGCCTGGCCATCGACGCCGAACGCGCCCGGCCGGTGCTGGGCAACACCTTCGGCGGCCTGTCGGGGCCGGCCGTCAAGCCGGTGGCCCTGGCCATGACATGGAACGCCGCCCGCGCCGTGCGCATCCCGGTGATCGGCATGGGCGGCATCACCACCGGGCGGGACGCCGTCGAGTTCCTGATGGCCGGGGCGTCGGCGGTGGCCGTGGGGACGGCGACCTTCGTCGATCCCCTGGCACCGGTGCGCGTCATCGACGGGATCGCCGCCTTCATGGCGGGGAAGGGCGTCGCCAGGGTCGGCGACCTGGTGGGCGCCGCCTGGCCGGAGCGGCGGGGGGCGAGGCCGTGGTGAACCCCGCCGACCCGAATCCGACCGAACGCCGTACGATAACCACGAACGTGGACCGTGCGACGGCCGCAAATGCTGCCGACCGCCTGATCGTCGCCTTGGACGTGCCCGACCGGGCCGGCGCCCTGGCCCTGGTCGAAGCCCTGCGCCCGGCCGTGCGACGGTTCAAGGTGGGTCTGGAGCTGTTCACCGCCGAGGGGCCCGCTCTCGTGGAGGAATTGACGGCCCGGGGCGTCGAAATCTTCCTCGACCTGAAGTTCCACGACATCCCCAACACGGTGGCCGGCGCCGTGCGCTCGGCGGCGCGGACGGGGGCCTGGTTGGTCAACGTCCACGCCGGCGGCGGGCGGGCGATGCTGGCGCGGGCGGCGGAAGCCGCCGCGGAGGCCGCCCGGCAGGCGGGGAGGCGGCGGCCGCTGGTGCTGGCGGTGACGGTGCTGACCAGCCTCGGCGAGGCCGAGTGGCGCGACGAGGTGGGGATGGTCCGGACACCGGAGGAACAGGTGGGCTTCTGGGCGCGTTTGGCACGGGAGGCCGGGCTGGACGGCGTGGTCTGCTCGCCGCGGGAGGCGGCGCTGGTGCGGCGGGCTTGCGGGCCGGGCTTCCTCATCGTCACGCCGGGCGTCCGCCCGGCTTGGGCGGCCCAGGGTGACCAGCGGCGGGTGCTGACCCCGGCCGAGGCGCTGGCCGCGGGGGCCGACTACCTGGTTGTGGGGCGGCCCGTCACCGGCGCCGCCGATCCTCTGGAGGCGGCCCGCCGGGTCATCGCCGAGATGGGTTCATTCGAGGTCGAAAACGGTCAAGGAGGCGCGGACGTGATTCAAGGGATCGATGCTGCAACAGGACGGTCCATCCTGGAGATGCTCAAGGCTGCGGGGGTCTACATGGAGGGGCACTTCCTGCTGACCTCGGGGCGCCACAGCCGGACGTTCTTCATGTTTTCGCAGGCCTTTCAGCACCCCCGTCACGCCGAGGTTCTCGGCCGCGAACTGGCCCGGCTCTTCGCCGGCGACCGGGTGGAGACGGTGGTCGGACCGGCCATGGGTGGCGTGATCCTGGCCCATGAGGTGGCCCGCGCCCTGGGCTGCCGGTCCTTCTTCGCGGAGAAGGCCGAGGGGGGCATGGCCTTCAAGCGGGGCTTCGCCGTCCGCCCCGGCGAGCGGGTGCTGGTGGTCGAGGACGTGGTGACGACAGGCGGCTCGGTGAAGAAGGTGATCGGCCTGGTGCAGGCCGCGGAAGCCGAGGTGGTGGGCGTGGGAGCCATCCTCGATCGCAGTGGCGGCATGGATTTTGGCGTCCTGCCTTTCCGCGCCCTGGCGACCGTTGATGCGCCGTCTTACCGCCCGGAGGAGTGCCCCCTTTGCCGGGACGGCCAGCCGGTGTCCGTACCCAAGGCGGCGCAGTTCCGCTGACTCCGTCCCCGCGCCCGGGCGGACGCGGCGGCCTCAGCCCGCAGCCGCGCGCAGGAACCCGTTCAGGGCGGCCGTCACGGCGCACCCGCCGTTCGCCCACCAGGCGCAGGTTTCCTCCAGGCAGCAGACGCTGTTGCGTTCCTGGAGCTCGATCTGCACCGAGCGGTCGCTGTTGGCCAGGCTGGCTGCCAGCAACAGAGGGCAGACCTTGTTGGAGCAGCTGTTGTAGATCATCGCCGGAACCCCCCTTTTAGCTTATGTCTCGTATAAAATCCCGGCCGAGTTGAGCCCGGCCGGACCGGAAGGTTCCGCCAGGCTTGCCGGGCTCCGGCGGATCACGGGGAGGGATGGTCGTGCAGGGGAGCGGCTTGGAACGGCGCTACGATGCGGATGGCCCGGAAGCGGTCGACCGCCGGGTGCTGACGGCGATCGACTTCGCATACCCGGGCAGCGCCACCGAGGTCGAGTACGTGGACCCGGAATTCACCTCGGTCTGTCCCTGGACCGGGCTGCCCGACTTCGGGGAGTTGCGCATCCGCTACGTGCCCGGGCGCAGGCTGGTGGAGCTGAAGAGCCTCAAATACTACCTGCACAGCTTCCGGAACGTGGGCATCCTCCAGGAACACGCCGTCAACGTCATCCTGGAGGACCTGGTGCGCCTCCTGGAGCCCGTGTCCATGGAAGTCAGCGCCGCCTTCCGGCCGCGTGGCGGCATCGCCACTCACGTCTCGGCGCGCTTTCCCGCGGCGCCATCGGGGTGAGAATACCGCCCCCGGAGCGCGTTTGATGCCGGGTAGGAGCGCGTTTGATGCCGTGTGGAGGGCGTTTGATGCCCGGTGGGAGCGCGTTTGATCCGGGCGGGAGGGCGTTGGATGCCGCCGGGGGGAGCGCGTTTGATGCCCGGTGGGGAGCGCGGAGGAAGGCCCCGCCCGTCAGTTCACGTGGCGCGGGCGCCGGTATGTCTCGTAGAGGGCGGTCAGCTGCCGGCCCAGGGCCTTGCGCCGGGCGATCTCGTGGCGCTTGTGCTCCCAGTAGGCGGCCGGGTCGTCGCCGCCCGCCTTGGCCACCTCGGCGTGCAGGAGCGCGGCGAAGGTGCTGATCTCCGTCTTCAACCGCTCGATCTCCGTCTCCTTGTCGAAGGATAGGGAGAGGTAGCGGACGCCGTAGAGGTCGGCCAACTCCTTGACCGCGTCCTTGGCGATCCCTTCCGGCATGCACTTGAACGGGTAGACGTGGATGATCCCGTCGCACCCTTCCTCCACGTAATGACGGGCGTGCCCCACCGTGGGCAGGCCGTCGCCGCCGACCTCGTGGACGATGAACGGGCGCGCCTCGGGGTCGCGGATCCCCTGCTCCATGAGGTGGAAGTTGCGGCTGCGCAGGTAGGACAGAAGCGGCTTGAGCAGCGGGTGTCTGGTCCGCGAACGGCGCTTCATCTCCCGGAGGCTGTGGCGGATGAAGCCGCCCAGGGTGATGCCCTCCACCACCTCTATGCCCTCGCGGGCCAGCAGGTTCTCGATGGCGCCCCGGTTGCCGAAGGAGGTCAGGGCGACGTATATCTCGCCGACCGAGACGACCCGTGGTTTGATCCGATCATCCCGCGGCACGGCGTCGAGGATGGCGGCGCCCTCCCGGCGGGCAGCCTCGATGTCGGCGGCGGTATGGGCGCGGCGCAGCAGGCCGTAGGCCTGGCGCAGGGCGGCGGTGGTGGCGCCGGGCCGCAGCTCGTGGGCGCGGATGAGCAGCGACCTGGCCCGCAGGTCCTCGGCGGCATCCAGCTTGGCCCACAAGGGCTTGGTGAGATCGTTGATGAACCGCAGCAACCCCATCTTGAGCCGTGTGCGGCGCGCCCAGGGCAGTTTGTCCATACCCCGCTCCCATGCTTCCACGTAGTCGAGGACGGGCTTCAGCCGTTCCCGGTTGCCGATCTCACACAGGTCGCGCACGAAGTCGACGAACCCGTCCAGGCCCATGGTGGCCATCTCCAGTGTGTGCCCGCCCCGCTCCAGCTCCGCCCGGAATTCCTCCGGGATGTGCTTGTTCTGCACGATGGCGTACCAGCCGAAGGTGCAGGGCCCCTCGCCCCGGGCCATGAGCATCAGGATGCGGCGGGGCTCCACGGGCCGGCCGGTGCGTTCGGCCTCGGCCTCGAGCCCGCGCAGGGCGTCGCGCAGGCTTTGCTTCAGAGTCCCCGTGCTGCAGGCGTAAGGCGAGCAGGCCTCGGTGTAGTTGGTGTTGCCCAGGGCGATGGACTCCTCGGAGAGGGGCGGCGGGGGGTAGGTGTAGTCCTGCAGCCCGATCTGGTAGCAGGCCTCCTCCACGAGCAGGTTGAGGATTTCGCCCATGTAGGGCCAGATGATCAGCGGCTTTTTGGGTTTTGCCGCACCGTCGGGCCGATGGGCCGGCGGGGGCGACGGGTTGGCGGCTTCGGCCGCCCGGGCCGGGCGTGAATGCCCTGCCGAGTCCTCGGGTCGGCGAAGATCACGGTCGCTGTCCGAAAAATGTCCGGGCCGGCCGGAAACCTTTTTGGCGACGGCAACCGGCCGGGCGGCGTGTGCGACGGGCGCCGCGGGGGCATGTTCCGCTTGGGCCGTGACCACTCCGGCCGCCGGTGCGGTGCCGGCCGCCGCCGGCGCGGTGCCGGCCGCCTCGCCGCGCCCGCGGGCCAGGCGCTGGTCGCGGCGCTGCTCCAGGAAGGCGAGGATCGTCTCGTACCGGGTGTGGAACCCGGCCGAGCCGGCCGATTCGTCGAAACGGAAGGTCCAGGCCGGGGCGCCCTTGGAGCGGGCGTGCTCGGCCAGGAAGTCGACCTGGAAGGCATCGGGGTGGCACCCGAAGCTTCCCAGTGAGATGAAGCCGTCCACCTTGTCGGCAGCCCAGTCGATGAAGGCCTGGCCCTCCATGTGCGTATCGTAGTACCCATCCACCTGCTCATAGAATTCGCGCAGGAATTCGTCAGGCACGTCGCCGGCGGTGAGGACGGCGGCCCCTTTCTTGTGGAACCAGTTCTTCAGGTCGCAGGTGAGGGCCGGGTCGTTGACAAGGTACCTCCGGCCCACCAGGGCGATTCGCGGCTTGGTCTCGTCGGCCAGGAGGGCCTCCAGGCGCGACTGCCGCGCCTCGACCACCTCGCGGTAGGCACGGTCGAAGGCCCGCTCCACACGGGCTAAGCCGGCCGCCAGCCACGGCTTCAGCGGGTCGGGGAGGAGGAAGGCCGCCTTGCGGGCCTTGGGCCATCCCATGACGTCGGCGAAGACGTCATAGCAGACGTTGCGCATGTCCTGGCGCGCCAGGGACCTGATGCTCGGCATGACGAAGGACGGCAGGGAGCTGGCCTTGTCCAGGCGCGTCCGCACCGCGTCCGCCCCCGCCAGGCGGGCCAGTTGCTCCCTGGCAGCGGCGTCGGACCGGTTGAGCAGGTAGCCGACGGTGTCACCGAGGGAGCGGATGGCGACGCCGCCGATGTCCCGGTACTTGGAGCAGGTGGAGCTGATGCCGTCCTCGCTGAGCACGTTGGGGGCCACGACGCAGTCCAGGTCGGGATGGCTCTGGATCAGGTGGAACACGTGCCCGACGTACACCCGCAGCGGGATGCAGAAATCGGCGCTGGCGAAGGTGGTGCCGGCCTCGATGATCTTGGGGGTGCTGATGCGGCTCTTGACGACCTGCGCCCCGGCCAGTTCCAGGAAGCGGGCGAGCAGCTTGACCGAGGTGTAGTGGCCGGTGAAAGCCAGGACGATGCCCACCTTGGGTTGCCTGGCAGGCCCCGTCCCCGGAGCCCCGGCCCCGCCCGCGGAACCGACCGTATCCGGAGCCCCGGCCCCGCTCGATTTCTTCATCAGGTCCAGTTCCCGGACCG
>DYIH01000050.1:602-2922 GCA_020723785.1 Thermaerobacter marianensis | reverse complement strand
TTTCGACGAATTCAGTTTGACCCCGTCAGCCTGTTGTCACACGAGGGCGGGCTGCGCCTCCGCCCGGGTTCCGAGCCGTTCCTCCAGCAGGCGGGCGGCGTGCTCCCGCTGGTAGGGTTCCGTGAACATGCCGGAGAAGTGGCCGAACTCGCAGTCGATGGCCTTGTAGCCGGCTACCGGCCGGCCGTCCTCCAGCAGGGCGACGAGCCCTTCGCAGCGGCGCGGGCACGGCCCGTGAACGCAGTCCAGGGTAACCGTCCGGAAGCGGCTGGAGAGGATGGCGTCGAAGCCCTTGAAGGCCGTGTCGAAGCCCTGCTCCCACCTGCTCCGGGCCATCACGGCCGCCCCCAGGGCGCCGGCGCACAGGACGTGGTGCCGGTCATCGGCGACGACGAACTCGTCCTCGTCCAGGCCCAGCGTCTCGCGGAAGGCGTGCTGGACCGCCCGGTTTAGGAACGTGCCGCCCTGGGCGACGATGGGCACCCGCAGGGGCTTGCCCCGGCCGACGTCGGAGAGGTAGGTGCGGCAGACGGCGTAGGCCAGGCCGAGGAACAGGTCGCGGGTGGCGAAGCCGATGCGCGACTTGTGGACGATGTCCGACTCGCCGAAGACGGCGCAGCGGCCCGCGACGCGGGCCGGGTCGCGGGACTCCAGGGCGACGTCGGCGTATTCCTCGATGGGCACGCGGAAGCGCTTGGCCACCGACTCCAGGAAGGAGCCGGTGCCGGCGGCGCACTTGTCGTTCATGGCGAAATCCAGCCCGCCGTCCTTGACGGCGATGATCTTGGCGTCGTTGCCGCCGATGTCGACGACGGTGCCCACGTTGGGAACCCATTGGCTGGCCCAGGCATAGTGGGCGACGATCTCGGTGCTGCGGTAGTCGCTGGTCTCCCGGTCCTTGCGGGTGACGATATCGCGGAACAGCTCGCCGGCGCTGCCGGTGGTGCCGATGCCGTCGATCCGGGCGCCGGGCGGCAGCGCCTCCCGCAGTTTCTCCAGGGCGCGCAGGCAGGCGCCCAGGGCGTCGCCGGCCGTGTCCACCGAGCCGGCGGCGGCGATCTCCAGGTCGTGGGCGCCGCGCTCCCCGTCCGGGCGCGGGCCGGCGCCGCCCCTGCTCAGGATGAGGGCGTACTTCGTCCCCCGGGAGCCGCCGTCGATGCCGGCGAACCAGCGGCCGGCCGAATCCCGCAGCCGGCGTCCGCCGGGGTTGACGATGTTGAAGGCCGGCGCGCGCCGCGGCTCGCGGATGACGGGCACGGCGAGCCTCTTCAGGACCTGCGGCGTCTCCCTGACATTGTTGGGGTTCTGGGACCCCTCGCAACGGCCGCCCAGGGTTTCCAGGACGATGACCTGTCCGTCCCGCTCCTCGTAGGGCTGGGCCAGGTCGCAGGCGTTCTGGCAGCCGTGGCAGTGGCGCACGCGGCTGTCGTAGCGCCGCTCGAAGAAGTCCTCCTTGAAGCCGGTGGCCAGGCCGGGGTTGCCGAGCATCGTGTCCCGGACGATGACGGCCATGCCGATGGCACCGACCACGTCGTTGTGCGGCGTGATGTGGACGCGCGTGCCCAGGCGTTCCTCGAAGGCCCGGCGAACCGCCGGGTTGAAGGCGACGCCCCCCTGGAAGAAGACCGGCTCCCGCAGTTCGGCGTCCTGGACGACGTTGTTGATGTAGTTGTTGACCATGGCGCGGCAGGCGCCCATCAGCCGGTCCTCCAGGGGCACACCCTTCTGGGTCAGGTGGCGGAAGTCCCGCTTGGAGAAGACGGTGCAGGTGGCGTCGATGCGCGCCGGGTTGGCGGCCCGCAGGGCGATGTCGCCGAATTCGCGGATGTCGATCCTCGCGTCGTCGGCCAGTTGTTTGAGGAATTCGCCCGTGCCGGCCGAGCAGATGGTGTTCATGTTGAAGAAGGCGGGGATGCCGTTCTCGCCGAAGATGATCACCTTGGAGTCCTGGCCGCCGATCTCGATGACGCTGCCCACCCGGTCGACCGGCACGCGGTCGCCGTCCTCGCGTTCGATGAGCACCTGCCCGGTCCGCACCAGGTGGGTGACCCCGACGGCGTGGGCGAAGATCTCGGTGCGGGCCAGGTCGGCGCCGAAGATCTTCCTGTTCAGCTCCCGGCCGCTCCCGGTGGTGCCGATGCCCGCCACCTCGAGGTCGGCCGACTCCAGGTACCGGCGAAAGGCCTGTTTCAACGCGTCGACCTGGGACGGGAACTGGTCGTGCCGGATGTAGACCGGCGTGCCCACGATCCGCCCCCGGTGGTCGATGCCGACCACCTTGACGGTGGCCGAACCGATGTCCACGCCGATATACGCTTTC
>DYIH01000050.1:0-592 GCA_020723785.1 Thermaerobacter marianensis | reverse complement strand
GTGCAGGCAACGCCCGCACCCCCGCTTGTCGCGACCGGCTGCTCCCCCGCCGGGGGCCGCGCCGCTCGTTTAGTGTGGTCCGGTGTTTGTAAACAATATTCTTTCACAAGTCCTGTAGTCCTTCCAACGTTGTTATAGCGTTTCCACCGGGGCGGGGCAAGGTGGGCGCGCTCACGCTCTTGGACCCGGGGGGAAACTCCCTGCCGGCGGGAAACCGGGGAGGCGGGCGGACGGCGAGAGGGGGAGGGGATCCCCGCCATGAGCGGCGCGGTCAAATTACCCAAAATCTCGACATGAAAAGCGGAGCAACAACCCCCACGTTTGCCAATCTATCGACACCAGCAATACAGGCATGCTATGCTTACTTAGGGCGATGATGGTGCGGATTCAGGGCTTCGATTGGGGTAGCGGCAACATCGAGCATATTGCCCGCCACGGCGTGGATACGGACGAAGCCGAGCAGGCGGTGACCATGACCAAGAAAAGGCCGCCGCAAGCCCCATGAGCCAGCCACGGGGATAAGGCGGCCGGTTTGTGTTCTCCGCAGGAGGAAAACAGGTGATCGCTGGTGAATCAATCCAGCAGGGGGGTG
>DYIH01000049.1:6929-9992 GCA_020723785.1 Thermaerobacter marianensis | reverse complement strand
ACAGCAAACCCTTGCGGTGCCTGGCTCGGCGGCTCTTTCGACGGGGTGAACTTCCTGCTAAACAACCGGGCGGGCCGACGCCGCGGTGTGGGCGCCGCGGGGGCGCGCCGCGGGGGTGCGCTGCGGCGTGGGCGCCGCAGGGGCGCGCCGTCAGTCCGCCTTCCCCGCCGCCGCGAACGCCGCGTCGATCCGCGCCAGCCGCTCCTCCCACGAATGGGCTTGCGCCACCGCCAGCTTGGCCGCCAACGGGTGGCCCCGGCGACCGGCCAGGATCTCCCCCACCATGGTCACGAAGGTACCGGCGTCGGCGGCCACGTGCACGACGTCGGCAAAAGCCCGGACCTCGGGCAGGTCGGTGGACACGACCTCTTTCCCGGCGGCCAGGTATTCGTAGAGCTTGATCGGGTTGACGCCGACCGTCAGCTCGTTGATGCGGAAGGGGTTCAAGCAGATGTCGAATCCCCGCAGGTAGTCCGGCAGGGACCGGTAGGGGCGCGGCCCCAGCAGGTGAACGTTGGGGATGCCCCGCAACGCGGTCACGGCGGTCAACACCGGTCCCACCAGCACCACCGGGACCTTCGGGTGAGCCGACGCCAGACGGGCCAGCAGGGGCAGGTCGATCCAGTCGCCCAGGGCGCCGATGAACCCGACGCGCGGCCGCGGTAGCGCGGCGACCTCCGGCGGCACCGGTCCCTCCCGGGTCGCCGCCAGGAAGTGCTCGAAGTCGACGGCGTTGGGCACCAGGGCCGCACCGGGATGGACGGCCGCGCAGCGCCGGTGCAGCACCTCCGCCGTGGCCAGCACGACGTCGGCCCGGCGCAGGAGTTCGTCCTCCATGGCCCGCACCACCGCCGGGTCCAGGAGGCCGGTGAAGGCGGCGTGGTCGTCCACGCAGTCGTAGCAGAGGGACCGGTGGGGCACCTGCGCCGCGAGGTCGGCGGATCCGGGCAGGTAGGTCCATAGGACGGGGGCCCGGAAACCCAACTCCGCCATGGCGCGACGCAGCGCGACGGCCAGCCGGCGTTGGTTGAGCCGGTTCACGCCGCGGTGGCGGTTCCCGAAGGGCAGGAAGAGGGGTGGCTCCAGCACCCACACGTTCTGCTCGGCGGGGCGGAGGCGGCTCCCCGGCGCGCTCCAGCGGCGGCGCAGCTCCGGCGCCTTCAGCGGCGCCAGCACCGTCACCGGCGGGTCGACGTACAGGACCCGCTCGCCGCGGGCAGCCAGGCGGCGCATCAACTGCTGGGGCCGGGCGACGACACCGGACCAGGCGGTGGGCCCGATGCAGACGACGTCCCGCGCCGACGCCATCAGGCCCGCCCTCGCAGCAATTCCAGATAGAATTCGCCCGTGCGCCGGGCGAAGGCGTCCACGGAATAGCGCCGCGCCGTCGCCAGCCCTTCCGCCGCCAGCCGGCGGGCCCGGTCGGGATCCGCGAGGACCGCCCGCACCCCGGCGGCCAGGGCGCCGGCGTCGCCCGGCCACAATCTCGGGGATGGCCCCGACCCGCGTCGCCACCACCGGCACGCCGCAGGCCATCGCCTCGACCGCCGACAGCGAGAAACCTTCCCACCGGGAAGGTACCACGGCCACGTCCAGGCCCGCCAGCACCTCGGGCACGTCCTCCCGTTCACCCATGAAGAGGACCCGGCCGGCCAGCCCCAGCGCGTTGGACAGGGCCTCCAGCTGCCGTCGGTAAGCCGGCTCCCCGCTCCCCACCACCAGGAACCGCACCTCGTCCGCCCCGGCGGTCCCGGCCATGGCCGCCGCGGCCCGCAGGAAAAGGTCGTGGCCCTTGACCGGGTGCAGGCGGGCGATGATCCCGACCAGGCGCGTCTCCGGCCCGAGGCCGAGGAGGCCGCGCAGCCGTTCCCCGGCCCCCGGCACGGGCCGGAAAGCCTCCGTATCGACACCGTTGGGGATGACGGTGATCCGGTCCGGGGCGGCGCCCTGGCGGACGAGCAGGTTTTTCAAAGCCTCGGACACGGCGACGGTGCCGGTCACCAGAGGGGCCGTGAGCGCCTCCAGGACCCGGTACGCCGCGCGCTTGAAGGGTTCGGGGTAGTCGAGGTCGAATCGGCTGTGGACCGTCGTCGCGATCACGGGTATGCCGGCGTCCCAGGCGGCCAGCCGCCCGAAGAAGTTGCCGCGCACGCCGTGGGTATGCACCAGCGCGGCGCCCGCGGAACGCAGCATCCCCGCCAGCACGAACACGCCGCTCAGGCCGCCCGGCGGCACCCAGACGCGGTGGCCGGCCTCGCGCAGCGTCCGGGACAGACGGCCCTCGTACCCGCAGGCGACGATCGGCTCGAAAACGGCGCCGTCGAGGCGGGTCGCCACGTTCAGCACGTAGCGCTCCGCCCCGCCGAACTCGCCGCCGTTGATGACGTGGACCACCCGCACCCTCTGCTCCATATCCATCGAATTCTAGCCCAAGGGCCGATTCCCTTGCAAACGGGAAAACCGTGGGGTACGTTAATCCGAGGGGCGGTGCATGTCAAGGGCGGTCATCCTGGGGTATTACGGCTTCGCCAACACCGGCGACGAGGCGCTCCTGGAAGCCATCGTGGAGTCGTTGCGGCGTCGCTGTCCCGGCCTCGGCATCACGGTGCTGACGGCCGTCGAACCGCTGTCGGTCGAGGCGCCCGGTCTCGCCGCCGTCAACCGCTGGCGCCCCCTCCATGTCGTCCGCGCCATCCGTCGCGCGGACCTGCTCATCGCCGGCGGGGGCAGCCTCCTCCAGGACGCCACCAGCCTCCGCTCCCTGGCCTACTACGTGGGCATCATCATCCTGGCCCGCCTCCTCGACAAGCGCGTCATGCTCTACGCCAACGGCCTGGGCCCCCTGCGGACCGACCCCGGCCGCTGGCTGGCGCGCCAGGCCCTGGAGGCCGCCGACGTGATCACCCTCCGGGACCGCAAGTCCCTGGCCGAACTGGGTGCCCTCTTCCCGGATTTGGCCGGCAAGGCCCGGCTCACCGCCGACCCGGTCCTGCTCCTTCGCCCCGAACGGGAGGACCTGGCCGATCCGTTGCTGGCCGATGCCGGCCTGCCCCACGGCAAACC
>DYIH01000049.1:1107-6919 GCA_020723785.1 Thermaerobacter marianensis | reverse complement strand
TCGCCGCCTGCGTCCGGCCGTGGCCCGGGGTGGCATACGAAGCCCCCCTGGCGGCGGCCCTCGATCGCGTCGCCCAGCGGCACGGCATGGCGACGGTGTTCCTGCCGATGCAGGTCTCCAACGACGCCGAGGCCTCCCGCCGGGTCATGGCCCACATGCGGTCGGAGGCTTATCTCCTGAACGAGCCCGTGCAGCCACGGGTGTTCATGGGTCTGCTGGCCCGCGCCCAGGCCGTGGCGGCCATGCGCCTTCACGCCGCCATCCTCGCCGCCGCACTCCACCTGCCGGCCCTGGGCATCGCCTACGACCCGAAGGTGGAGGGCGTCGTCACCGACCTGGGGCTGCCGATCCTGGGCCAACCGGGGGAATTGACGGCCGAGAGGCTTGCGGAGGGTTTGGGGGAGTTGATCCTTCGGCGGGAGGAGTTGGGAAACGCCCTGCGGAATCGGGTGGCTGAACTGCAAGCGTTGGCGGAGGAAAACGCCACGCTGGCCGTGTCGCTGCTCCGCGGCTGATGAGTTTTCATGAGACCCGTTCCGAAAGCATGAGACCCGCTCCGAAGGCTCGGACTACCGCCTTTCACCGGAGGCGACGCGCAACACCTCCACCGCGAATCGCGGCAGCACGAGCATGCGCCGCCACCGGTTGGGCTGCTGGATGAGGCGGTACAGCCATTCGATGTGCGCCTTCCGCATCCAGACCGGCGCCCGGCGCACCACCCCGGCCAGCACGTCGAAGCTGCCGCCGACGCCCATGGCCACGGGCACGCCCAGTTCGCCCTTCCAGCGGTGGAGCCACTTCTGGTCGCGGGGGAAGCCCATCCCGGTGAAGAGCAGGTGGGGGCCGGCCTGGCGCACCCGGGCCGCCACCGCCGCTTCCTCGTCGGGACCGAAGTAGCCGTGGTGGAAGCCGGCCAGCATCAATCCGGGATAGGCGCGGCGGGCGGCTGCGGCGGCCGCGGCGATCACTCCCGGCCGCGTGCCGAGGAAAAAAACGCGATACCCGCGGGAGGGGCCAAGGGACAGGAGGCGGTGCAACAGGTCGATGCCGGTCACCCGCTCGGGCACCGGATGCCCCAGCCGCCGCGCGGCCCAGACGACGCCGGCGCCGTCGGCCACGGAAAGGTCGGCCTCGCGCAGGATGCGCAGGAGTTCCGGGTCGTGCCGCGCCGCCCAGATGATCTCCGGGTTGGGCGTCAGCACCAGCCGGGTCCACCCGGGGGCGGACCGGGCCGCCGCCACGAACCCCTCGACCCGCTCCACCGCCTCGTCCAGGGTCACCGGATCCACCGGCACCCCAAGGATGTCCACCCGCGGCCGGCCAGCCGGCGCCCCGAACGCAACGCCGTCACCCCCAGCCGACCCGGAGACAGCTTCGCCATCACCCGGCGCCCCGGCCACGGCGTCACCACCCCTCCGGGGTCCCGCCGGACGCCGCCAGCGCCCGCTGCTCCAGGTAGGCGTAGATGAACCGGTCCAGGTCCCCGTCCATGACCGCGGCCACGTTCCCCACCTCGACCCCCGTCCGGTGGTCCTTGACCATCGTGTAGGGACAAAAGACATACGACCGGATCTGGTGCCCCCAGGCGATGTCGGTATGCTCGCCGCGCAGGGCCGCCAGCTCCTTCTCCCGCTCCTCCTCTCGCAGTTTGAGCAGCCGCGCCTTGAGGATGCGCATGGCCGTGTCCCGGTTGGCGTGCTGGGAGCGTTCGTTCTGGCAGGAGACGACGATCCCCGTAGGCAGGTGGGTGATGCGCACCGCCGACTCCGTCCGGTTGACGTGCTGTCCCCCGGCGCCGCTGGCCCGGAAGACATCGATGCGCAATTCCTCGGGCTTGATGTCGATCTCATCCTCGGCCTCCACCTGCGGCAACACGTCCACCGACGCGAAGGAGGTGTGGCGCCGCGCTTGGGCGTCGAAGGGCGATATGCGCACGAGGCGATGCACGCCCTTCTCGGCCTTCAGGAATCCGTAGGCGTTGTCGCCCTTGACGGAGATGGTGGCGTTCTTGATGCCGGCCTCCTCGCCGTCGAGGACATCCAGCACCTCCACCTGGAACCCGCGCCGCTCGGCCCGCCGCATGTACATGCGCATCAGCATCTGGGCCCAGTCCTGGGATTCGGTGCCCCCGGCCCCCGCGTGGAAGGACAAAATGGCGTCGTGCGAATCATAGCGGCCGGCGAGGAGCACCTCCAGCTCCATCTCGTGGGCGGACCGGGCCAACCCGGCCACCTCGTTCCGAACCTCGGCGGCCACGGCGGCGTCCCCGGCCTCCTCCCCCAGTTCCAGCAGGACGGCGGCGTCCTCGGCCCGCCGCTCCAGGTCCAGGATACGCTCCACCGTCCGCTTCAGCGCGTTGAGCTGGCGCGTCACCCGCTGGGCACCCGCCTGGTCCTGCCAGAAGCCGGGGGCGCTCATGGCCTCCTCGAGTTCCTCGATCCGCGCCTCTTTGCCGGCGAGGTCAAAGAGACCTCCTTAAATCGGAAATCTTGCCGCGCACCTGCTCCAACGAATCACGCAGTTCCTCGAACATAACGATCCCTCCGCCGTTTTCGAACAAGGGAGAGGCGCCTTTCCAAGCGCTGCATCAAGCGCCGACCACACCACCCTGCGGGAGTTGTGGTCAGCGCGGTGGAAGACGTGAAAGGCGCCTACTCCCGCCCGCAGCATTTCTTGTACTTCTTCCCGCTGCCGCACGGGCATGGGTCGTTGCGGCCCACCTTGTGGCCGGCGCGGACCGGCTCCAGGCGCGGGCGCTCCGCCGGGCGGGGCCGCGGCTGTTGCAGGCCGGGCGAACCGGGAGCGTAAACCGGACCCGCGTCCCCGCCGGCGGCCCACCCCGGCTCCGCAGCCACTTCGCCGAAGTCGCCGCCCTCGGGCTCGACCGGGCCGATGAAAACGAGCGGCCCCCGGCCCTCCCGCCCCTCGCCGGCCACGCGGCGGCGCTCCACCGGCTCGCCCTCCGGCTCGATGTGGTAGAGGATCTTGACCACGTCCTCCTTGACGCCGGCCACCATGGCGTTGAACATATCGTAGGCCTCGATCTTGTACTCCACCAGCGGGTCCTTATGGCCGTAGGCGCGCAGGCCGATGCCCTCGCGCAGGTCGTCCATGGCGTCCAGGTGCTCGATCCACTTGGCGTCGATGGTGCGCAGGAGGATGACGCGTTCCAGCTCACGCATGACCTCGACGCCGAACTCGGACTCCCGCGCCTCGTAGGCCCCCCAGATGCGCTCCAGCAGGTGCTCGCGCAGGACGTCGGGGCCGTTTAACTCCGCCAGCTCCGCGGCGCTCAGCAGGCCCGACGGCAGGAAGGTGGCCTCCAGGTGGGCCACCAGCGCGGCCCGGTCCCATTCCTCGGGATGCACCTTGGGGTTGGCGTACATCTCGATGGCCCGGTCGACCAGTTCCTCGACCATCTCCCGGATGCTCCCGCGCAGGTCCTCGCCCTCCAGCACGCGGCGCCGCTGGCCGTAGACGACCTCGCGCTGCTGGTTCATGACGTCGTCGTACTGGAGGACGTGCTTGCGGATCTCGAAGTTGCGGTTCTCCACCCGCCGCTGTGCCGTCTCGATGGCCCGCGTCACCATGCCGGCCTCGATGGGTTCGTCCTCGTCGATGCCCAGCCTCTCCATGAGCCCCTTGATCATGTCGCCGCCAAAGAGGCGCATCAGGTCGTCCTCCAGCGACAGGTAGAAGCGCGTCGAACCCGGGTCCCCCTGGCGGCCGGCGCGACCCCGGAGCTGGTTGTCGATGCGCCGGCTTTCGTGGCGCTCGGTGCCGATGATGTGCAGGCCGCCCAACGCCACCACCTGTTCGTGCTCGGCGTCGGTGACCTGCTTCTTCTCCGCCCGGATGCGGCGGTATTCCTCCCGGGCGGCGGCCACCTCCTCGCTGGCGACGGGACCATGCTCGGCGGCCTCGGCGATGACCTCCGGCGTGTGGCCCAGCCGGCGCATCTCCTGGCGGGCCAGGAAGTCGGGGTTGCCGCCCAGGAGGATGTCCGTGCCGCGGCCGGCCATGTTGGTGGCGATGGTCACCGCCCCGACCCGGCCGGCCTGGGCGATGATCTCCGCCTCCTTCTCATGGTACTTGGCGTTGAGCACCTGGTGCGGGACGCCCTCGCGCTTGAGCATGGCGGACAGGCGCTCCGACTTTTCGATGGAGACGGTGCCGACCAGCACCGGCTGGCCCTTTTGGTGGCGCTCCTTGATCTCGCGCACCACGTTGCGGAACTTGGCCGCCTCCGTCTTGTAGATCACATCGGCCAGGTCCTGGCGGACCATCGGCATGTGGGTCGGGATGACCACCACATCGACGTTGTAGATCTTCTGGAACTCGTCCTCCTCGGTGGCCGCCGTGCCCGTCATGCCGGCCAGCTTCTTGTACATGCGGAAGAAGTTCTGCAACGTGATGGTCGCCAGGGTCTGGCTCTCCCGCTCGATCTTGACGCCTTCCTTGGCCTCCACCGCCTGGTGCAGGCCGTCGGACCAGCGCCGGCCGAACATCAGCCGCCCGGTGAACTCGTCGACGATGATCACCTGGCCGTCCTTGACCACGTACTCCCGGTCCCGGTGGTAGAGGGCCTTGGCCTTGAGGGCGTTGACCAGATAGCGGGAGAGGTCCATGTTCTCGGCGTCGTAGAGGTTCTCCACGCCGAGCAGCCGCTCGACCTTGTGCACGCCGGCCTCGGTCGGCGCCACGGTATGGGCCTTCTCGTCGACGGTGTAGTCCTTCTCCGGCTCGAGCTGGGTCGCGATCTTGGCGAACTTGTAGTAGAGGTCGGTCGGCTTGTCGGCCATGCCGGAGATGATGAGCGGTGTCCGCGCCTCGTCGATCAGGATGCTGTCGACCTCGTCGACAATGGCGTAGTGGAGCTCCCGCTGAACCAATTCCTCCCGGTAGAGGACCATGTTGTCGCGCAGGTAGTCGAAGCCGAACTCGTTGTTCGTCCCGTAGGTGATGTCGGCGTGGTAGGAGCGGCGGCGCTGGTTGTTGTCCAGGCCGTGGACGATCAGGCCCACCTCCAGCCCGAGGAACCGGTAGACCTGCCCCATCCACTCACTGTCCCGCTTGGCCAGGTAATCGTTGACGGTGACGACGTGGACGCCGCGGCCGGTCAGGGCGTTGAGGTACGCCGGCAGGGTGGCCACCAGGGTCTTGCCCTCGCCCGTCTTCATCTCGGCGATCTTGCCCTCGTGGAGCACAATGCCGCCCATCAGTTGGACGTCGAAATGGCGCATGCCCAGCACGCGCCGCGCCGCCTCCCGCCCCACGGCGAAGGCCTCGGGCAGCAGGTCGTCCAGGCTCTCGCCGCCGGCCACCCGCGCCTTGAACTCGGCCGTCCTGGCCCGCAGCGCGTCGTCGGGCAGGGCCGCCACCTCGGGTTCCAGCTCGTTGATGCGGGCGACGATCCCGCTCAGGCGGCGGACCTCCCGCTCATTATGGTTGAGCACCTTTTTCAGGAGTCCCAGGACCATTGATGATCGCCTCCCGGCGGGGCAGAACGATGGACGCCGTCGCAGCAGACAACGACGTTGAAGGACAACCGCCACCGGCCACGTTCCAGTTTAACACTTTATCACTGCCGGTGACGGGCTTCAACGAACTGTGCAATCAAACCATCTCGGCAACCCAGGACGGGGAAGTCCGCCATGGGGGACTGTTGCGCCGGCACAAGCGGAGGTGGACGGATGGGTGACGTGGAGGAACGGCTCGTTCACCGGCTGGGCGCGATCGGCCCGTATCCGCCGTCCTTGCGTCGGTAGACGACGTTGATCTGCTCGGTGCCGGAATGGGTGAAGACGAAGAA
>DYIH01000049.1:0-1097 GCA_020723785.1 Thermaerobacter marianensis | reverse complement strand
CTCGGTCTCGGCGTTGGAAAACACGAAAAAGTTGTGGCCCAGCAGGTTCATCTGGAGGATGGCCTCGTCGACCTCCATCGGCTTGACGGGGAAGCGCTTGGTCTTGACCAACCCCTGCTCTTCGCCCTCCTCTTCGACGGTCGCCACCGGGGCCGGCGACGCCTCGACGAGCGCGTCGCGATGGTTGTTGCCGTCGCGGCGGAGCTTGCGGTTGATGCGCGTCTTGTACTTGTGGATCTGCCGCTCCAGCTTGTCTACGACCTGGTCCACCGACGCGTACATGTCGCCCGAGGCCTCCTCGCCGCGCAGCAGGAAACCGTCGATCGGTATCTGCACCTCGACGATGTGGCGGCCCCGCTGTACCAGCATCGTGACCTGGGCCGACAAGGGGCGGTAGAAATACTTCTCCAGCCTTCCAAGCTTCCTTTCCACGTGGTCGCGCAGCGCGTCCGTGACGTCGATGTTCTTGCCGCGAATGGCGATCTGCATGTCGCTCAGCCTCCCGGAATCCCTTCAGTAAATCTTATTATTCCGCGGGCGCCTGTCCAAATCCTGCACCCCCATCCAAAACCCCTCCAGGCATGTCGAAAAAATTGTCGAAAATGTCGGCCAAGGCCCCCCTGGTTAGCCCTTTCCACACCACCTTCTGTGGGCAAAAAGCTGTGGATAACGTGGATAAGTCTGTTAATAAGCGCTGTTTCAGGGGGTTTTTCTGTGAATAAACCCGGCCTCGCCCTCCGCGCCCTGTCACCCAATATAAAAAGATGTCGCATTGGCTCGACATCTTTCGATAAACCGGTAAGGGGGCCGGAACAGCGGGGAGCTTACCTGTCCCCACGGGCGAAGCGCTCGCCCTCGTGAAGCAACCGTTCGAGGAGCTGTGGTTCGTCGGCCTCGGCGTAGACCCGGACGACCGGCTCCGTCCCCGAGGGACGGATGAGCAGCCAGCCGCGCCCGTCCAGGAAGAACTTGTACCCGTCCAGCGGGTCCACCTCGGTCACCGGCAGGCCGGCGAAACGCGCGGGCGCGGCGGCCGTAAGTTCCTTCAGGAGCTGTTCCTTGCGGGCCTGAGTGAGGTGCAGGTCGGCGCGCCGGTA
>DYIH01000048.1 GCA_020723785.1 Thermaerobacter marianensis | reverse complement strand
GAGACTGCCTCCAGCCGCTCCCGGACGGCGGCGGCCAAATCGAGTTCCCGTCTCATGCCGGCGAGCAAGCCGGGCAGGTCGATGGCGAAGAACCGCTCCACCTCCCGGCGGGCTCCTTCGGCCAGCAGGCGGGCCGCCATATCCGACAGCCCGCGCGGCAGGAAGGACGGCAGCGCCTCCGCCACCCGCCGGGCAACCGTTGCCGCCACCTCCCCGGCGATGCGCTCGCGGACACGGGGCGCGGTGACGCGCTGCAAAAGGTAATCGGCGGGAAGGAGTTCCCGTCCGACAGCCTCGCTGATGGCGGTGATCAGTTCCCGGCGCCGGCGGGGCAAAACGCCCTGCACCGCCCAGGGAAGGCCCGGGAACCGCCATGGGCGGCGAGGGCGGAACAGCATGCGGACGGCCAGGTGATTGGTGAACCAGCCGATGAAGGCCCCCAACAGGGTCAGGAGGACCAGCTGCAACTATATCCCGGCGCCGGGTGGCGCCGGCGCGACCGGGGCGGTAGGCGCCCCTCCCTGGCAGGCGGCGCAGCCCGGGCAGACCCGGGCACGGCCGCCGAAGATCTGCTGGACGGTATCCATGGTTCCCCGCGGCGCCTGACGGACGGGGTGCAGGATGACGGCGGCGGGCATGGCCGTGATCAGGCTGCTGATCAGCAGGTCCTCGTAGTCCACGGGGCCGTCGCCCAGGTCGCAAACCGGGGTGGCCAGCCGCTCCCGGGTCAGGGGGGCGCCGTCACCGTCGGCCAGCCGGAAACCGCCGTCCGGGTACAGGTAAACCTCGACGCGCTCCATCCGCGGTTCCTGGGCCTCGATGAAGTAGCGCAGGAGGTGGATGAATTCCCGGTACTCCTTGTTCATCAGGAATTCGTCAACGGCCAGGTCGACGGCCTCGTCCAGTTCATCCACGTAATCTTTCAGCCGGAAGGCGACGAACCCGTCGACCACCAACTCGCTGTGCTTATCCAGATACTCGGTCAGCCGGGCGAGGATCCGTCCCTTGCGCCGTATCCGGTGCTGGATGACCTGGTCACGGCCCTCATCCCCGTGGATGCTGCGGTAGGCCAAGGCGTAGATCTGCTCCTGTTCGGAGGGTTCGAAATATCCGTAATGGGTGCGAATGATCTTGCGGATGAAGCCGTCTTCCCAGCAGTCGATGATTTCATCGGAAACAGCGTTGGCGACGCAGAGCCGGAAGCGGCGGGCGACCTCGGGGGTGGCCTTCCTGGCGGACACGTCACAGCCCAGGAACGTCCAATCACCCCGCTTGACCGCTTTGATCTGAACCTCGACCCCATCGGCCTGGAGGAGCCGGAATTCGGCGGCGAGCCGCTCCCGCAGTTCGTCCACCCGTTCCGCCGCACCGATCGCGATCATCATGGCAGCCCCCACACTCACACCCACGGGCTATTATATGCGGTTATCAAAGCGGTATACGGGTTGTCTGACCGCCACCCGTCCTACCTACTGAATGGTATCATGGTGGACGCGGCGGGTTCGCGAAGGAAGGCGCACCGGCTACCCGAAGCGCCCCGTGATATAGTCCTCGGTCCGCCGGTCGCGGGGCATGGTGAACAATTCCGCCGTCGGCCCGAACTCGACCAGTTCGCCATCCAGAAGGAAGGCGGTCCTGTCGGCCACCCGGGCCGCCTGCTGCATGTTGTGAGTAACGACCACGAGGGTGAAGCGCTGCCTCAACTCGATCAGCAACTCTTCAATCTTCAAAGTGGAGACCGGATCCAGGGCGGACGTCGGCTCGTCCATCAGCAGCACGTCCGGCTCCACCGCCAGGGCGCGGGCGATGCAGAGCCGCTGCTGCTGGCCGCCCGACAGGCCCGTGGCGGGCTGGTGCAGCCGGTCCTTGACCTCGTCCCAGAGGGCGGCCATGCGCAGGCTACGCTCCACCGCCTCCGCCGTCCGGCGCCGGTCCCACCCGTTGACGCGCAGGCCGGCGGCCACATTCTGGTAGATGGTCATCGTCGGAAACGGGTTGGGGCGCTGGAACACCATGCCGATCCGCCGCCGCACCACGACCGGGTCAACCCCCGGCGCGTAGATGTCCTGGCCTTCCAACAGCACGCGGCCGGAAACCCGCGCCCCCGGAACCACCTCGTGCAGGCGGTTCAGGCAGCGGACGAAGGTCGACTTGCCGCAGCCCGACGGCCCGATGACCGCGGTCACCGCCCCGGCGGGAATGTCCATGGTGATCCCCTTGAGAATCTGCCGCCCCCCATAGCTGGCCTCCAGACCCTCAACCCGCAAGCTGCCGATCAAAAAAACCTCGCTCCTTTCCAACACCGGCGGAGGCGTGGAACGAGTCACCGTCTCCACACCACCCGCCGGCCCCCGGTGAAGAGGCGGGCCAGCAGGCTCATGGTGAGCACCATCGCCAGCAACACCAGGGAGGCGGCCCAGGCTTTGGCGTTCAAGTCCTCATACGGCGTCGTGGCATAGGAGAAGATGATCACCGGCAGGGTGGCGATCTGGTCGGTGATGCCGCGGTGCCAGAAGTTGTTGCTCAAGGATGTCAGCAGCAAGGGGGCCGTCTCCCCGGCCACCCGGGCGATGGCCAGCATGATCCCGGTGATGATGCCCCCCCGTGCGCTGCGCAAGACGATGCCGGTGACCACCCGCCAATAGGGGGCTCCCAGGGCGAGCCCCGCCTCGCGCAGCGTGACGGGTACCAGGCGCAGCATCTCCTCCGTCGTCCGGGTGACGACCGGCACCATGATCACCGCCAAGGCCAGCCCTCCGGCCAAGGCGGAGAACCGCTTCATCGTCAGCACCACGGTGATGTAAATGAAGATGCCGACCACGATGGACGGAACGCCCGTCAGCACGTCGGCCACGAACCGCACCAGGGAGCCAAGCCGGTTGCGGCCGAATTCGGACAGGTAGATGCCGGCGCCGACTCCGATCGGGACGCTGACCAGGCTGGCCAAGCCGACGACGACGAGCGAGCCGACGATGGCATTGGCCACCCCGCCGCCCGTCTCGCCCACCGGTCGCGGCAACTGGGTCAGGAAGGCCAGGTTCAAGGCCGGAAGGCCGCGGGTGAGGACGAAGTATACCGTGCTGATCAGGGGAACGAGGGCCAGGGCGGTAGACGCTGCCGCTCCGGCCAGGGCGAGGGCGCTTGCCAGGCGACGCCAGCGCAGGCGGCGCGCCTCCGCGTTCATTCCCGCACCGCCCCCGGCACCGCCCGCGAAACCCGCCAGATGAGGAGGCGGGCGAGGATGTTGATCAGGATCGTGACCAGGAAAAGGATCAACGCGATTTCAACCAGGGCGGACAGGTGGATCGCCGAGGTGGCCTCGGTGAATTCGTTGGCGATCACGCTGGCCATGCTGTAAGCCGGAGCGAAGAGGGACAAGGCGATCTCCGGGCGGTTGCCTATGACCATGGTCACCGCCATCGTCTCGCCCAGGGCGCGGCCCAAGCCGAGGATCACGCCCCCCAGTATCCCGGCGCGGCCGTATGGCAGCACGACCAGGCGAATGGTTTCCCAGCGGGTCGCCCCCAGGGCCAGCATGGCCTCCCGTTGGTGCCGCGGAACCGTCAGCAGAACCTCGCGGATGACGGCGGTGATGATCGGGGTGATCATGATCGCCAGGATCACCCCGGCGGCCAGCAGGCCCACGCCAATGGCGGGCCCGCGGAACAGGGGCAGGAATCCCAGGGAGCGTATCAGGGGGGGCTCCACGGTCGAACGCAGAAACGGCACCAGGACGAAGATGCCCCACAAACCGTAAACCACGCTGGGGATGGCCGCCAGGAGTTCGACCGCCACGCCGGCCGGCCCACGCAGCCACCAAGGGGCCAATTCCACCAGGAAAGTGGCGACGGCCAGGCTAAGGGGTACGGCCAGGATCAGGGCGATCAGCGAAGAGGCCACCGTGCCGAAGATGAACGGCAGGGCTCCGAACCGCTCCGCCACCGGATCCCACTCCGTGCTGGTGAGAAAGCCGAAACCGAACCTCTGGAGGGACGGTTTGGAGGCGACGATCACCTCGTAGAAGATCAGGGACAACAGGGCCAGGATGGCGAGGGCCAGGAACCGGGTCAACCATAGGAAGAACTGATCGCCCAGGTAGGCAGTCCTCCCCCCCGCCGTCTGCCGGACACCCCCCCGAACGGTACGAAGCCGGTCGCCGGCTTCCACCTCATCACCTCGTTTCGTGAGGTAATCTATCCCCCTGACCGCCTCCATATCCGATTGTGGGGAGGGGATGACCCGGCATGGTTTAACGGATTATTGAGAAATGATGAAGATTTTATTAAGTGCGGATGCCGGTACGATTGACCGTCCGGCTTCGCTGCGGCCCCACCTTGGCACCTGCCGGCGGGGATCCGTCATCACCCCCGGACCGTGGGTGGTGAAGTACTTCACTGGCCGAAAACGCTAGGTGCCAAAGGGTTGAGATCAGTGAAGTACTTCACGCTGATAAAGCCCCTGCAAGACAAGGGTTTTTGAGAAGTGAAGTACTTCACCACCCATGCGTGGTGGGGGGCTATCCCCCAAGATGGTCAAGATGGGCGTGGTGGCTCCGGATGGGACGCCGATCTTTAAGCCCGATGCCGGCGGAGGAGGGACATGGCCTCTTCGGAAACAGGCGGTGGGGTCTCGTCGGGGCGGGCCACGAAGTATCCCTGCACGGAATCCACCCCCAATCGCATCAAAGTCTCGAACTCCCCGGCCTTTTCCACCCCTTCGGCCACGACGCGGGCCTTCATCTTTTCCGCCAGGGAGACCAGGGTTTCGAGGAGAGCCTGCTTGGTGGAGTCCTCATCGATGCCGCGGACCAGGGACATGTCCACCTTGATGAAATCGGGCCGCGCCTCGGCAACCAGCCTCAGGTTGGAATAACCCGCCCCCACGTCGTCGACGGCCACCTGGTAGCCGTGTTTCTGGTATTTCTCCAGGGCGCGGGCGAAACCCGGATAGTCGTTGATCGGGGTCCGCTCGGTCAGTTCCAGCACCACCTCGGAGGGCGAGATGCCCAGGGATGACATCACCTCCTTGGTGATATCCGCCTGGTGACGGGCCTCGATGATCACCTGGGGATCGACGTTGAGAAACAAGCGGTGTTCCTTGCCCAGGAAACGGTTCTTGGCCAGCAGGGCCTTGCGGCGGCAGACGCGTTCGAGGGAAAAGAGGAGGTTGGACCGGCGGCTGGCGGAGAAGAGGTTGTCGGGCGCCTCGTAGCGGCTTCCCCTCGGGCCGCGGCTCAGGGCTTCGTAGCCCACCACCGTCCCGGACTTGAGGGTGACGATGGGTTGGAGGAGGGTACGCACCTGTCCCTCGGCAACAATAGCCCACAACTCCCCGTCGGCGATGGCGCCCCCTTCACACGCCGTCGGCCATGCGTCAAGCATTCGGTTACCCCCAGCCGGAGCATCATGATACGAACCGGAATGCCATACCGGTGGCTGCCTCTCGTCCTCCCATGCCTGGCACCTGGCGCCTGACGAACTTCCGAATCTGCGGCTGTGACCACGTTATTGCCAACAATCTTCGGAACTGTGCACTCATATTCGACAGGAATAACATATTTCCTCCTAATAAAATTTTTACGTAAACTAAGACTTTCATCCCGCTTGCCGACAAGGAGAACGCCTGTGCCGGAGGGAAATTCGCTTTCGGCTCGGGCCGCGGGCGGATTCAATTATTGAGTTCCTTGCGTTCGCCGGTGACCATGTAGATGATCCACTCGCCCAGGTTGGTGGCGTGGTCACCGATGCGCTCCAGGTGCTTGGCGGCGAAGAGGAGGTAGGTCGCCTGGGTGATGGCCTTGGGGTCTTCGATCATCAGGACCAGGAGTTCGCGGAATATCTGGGCGTAGAGATGGTCCAGGTCATGGTCGCGCTCGATCATCTCCATGGCCAGATGAACGTCTTGCCGGATAAAGGCGTTGAGGCTGTCCCGGAGCATGCTGCGGGCGATCTCCGCCATGCGGGGAATGTCAACCAGTGGTTTGATCAGCGGTTGTCCTTCCAGGCGGATGGTGATCTTGGCGATGTCCACCGCCAGGTCGGCCATTCGCTCCAGGTCGGTGGTGATCTTCAGGGCCGTCCCGATGGCCCGCAGATCCCGGGCCATGGGCTGTTGCAGGGCCAGCAACTGCAGGCAGCGCTGCTCGATGTCCAGTTCCATCTGGTCGATGGCGTCATCACCGGCCACCACCTCACGGGCCAAGTCGAGATCGCGCTCCGCCAGGGACTTGACCGCCTGGTAGATCTTCTCCTCCACCAGAGTGCCCATGCGCAACAGATCCTGTTGCAACTGGTCCAAATGGCTGTGAAAACTTTCCCTCGTCACTGCTACCCCTCCCCCTCGCCCCACCCTCAATATCATCAGTCGGTTGGCGCGGGACCTTCCGGAGCGATCCGTTCACGCGGAGCACGGCGCGCGCCTTACCCGAAGCGGCCGGTGATGTAGTCCTCGGTGCGCTTGTCGCGCGGTGTCGTGAAAATCTGCCTGGAGGGGCCCGATTCCACCATCTCACCGCTCAAGAAAAAGGCGGTCTCGTCCGACACCCGGGCAGCCTGCTGCATGTTATGGGTCACAATGACAATAGTATATTCGCCCTTGAGCGCATGGATCAGGTCCTCCACCCGGGCGGTCGACGCCGGGTCCAGGGCGGAGGCGGGCTCGTCCATCAGGATCACCTCCGGCTGCACGGCCAGGACGCGGGCTATGCACAGCCGCTGCTGCTGCCCTCCGGACAGATCCAGGGCCGGGCTGTGGAGGCGGTCCTTGACCTCGTCCCACAGCGCCGCGGCCTTGAGGCTGGCTTCCACGATCTCCTCAAGCCGCCCCCGCCCGCGCACCCCGTGGACGCGCGGGCCGTAAGCCACGTTGTCGAAGATGGACATCGGGAAGGGATTGGGCCGCTAGAACACCATCCCCACACGCTTGCGCAACCGGGTCACGTCAACCCCGGGGGCGTAAATGTTATCGCCGTCCACGGTCACTTCCCCCTGGGTACGAAAACCGGGCACCAGGTCGTTCATCCGGTTCAGGGTCCGAAGGAAGGTGGACTTGCCGCAGCCCGAGGGACCGATCAGGGCCGTGGCGGCCCCTTCCCGCATTTCCAGGGTAACATCTTTCAGGGCCTGGAACGAACCGTAGAAGACCGACAGGCAGCGGACGCTGATCTTGACCCGGATGGGTCTCACCCCCCAGCCTGCCCCAGCGCCGCCCGCCGGGAAAGCTCCGGCCGCCACCGGGGGAGGGAGACGTGAAACACGGCCCCGGCGCCGGGGGCGCTTTCCGCCCGGACGGAGCCGCCGTGGGCCTCGACGATCTGCTTGACGATGGCCAGCCCCAAACCCGTTCCCCCGGTCTGCCGACTGCGCCCCTTGTCCACCCTGTAAAAACGCTCGAAAATCCGGTCCAGCTCACCGGGGGGCATGCCGGCGCCGGTGTCGGCGACGCTCAGACGCACGCAGTCCTCCGGTTCCACTTCCTCCAGGCGCACGGTGACACTCCCGCCGGACGGGGTGTACTTGAGCGCGTTGTCCAGGAGGTTCACCAGGACCTGTTCGATCCGGTCGGCATCCACGTAGGCGCCGACCCGCCGCGCCGGCAGTTCTGTCCGCAACAGGATGCCGTCCCGGGCCGCCCGGTCCGCGAAACGCTCGACCGTCTCGCGCGCCAGTTGGACCATGTCCAGGTCCTGCCGGACCAGGGAGACCTGGCGGGCCTCCAGCCGCGCCAGTTCCAGCAGGTCCTCGACCATGCGGGAGAGCCGCCGCGCCTCCCGGTCGATGAAGCCCACACAGGCGCGGCAGGTTTCCGCATCCTCCAGGCCGCCGTCCAGCAGGGTTTCGGCAAACCCCTGGATGGCCGTTACCGGCGTCCGCAGTTCATGTGACACGTTGGCCACGAAATCCGACCGCAACTGTTCAAGCCGACGCCGTTCGGTGACGTCGTTGATCACGGCCAGTACGCCGCCCGGACGCCCCTCGTGGCCGCCGATGGGGGCTAGGCTCACTTCCACCCACCGCTCTCCCCCATGCACGAGGGTCAACTCCCGCCGGACAGCCACGCCGCTGTGGAAAACCTCGTCGATGGCTTCGCTGAGGTGGAAGTTCCGGGTGACTTCGATGTGGGGACGCTCCACGTCCCTCTCCCCCAGGCCCAGCAGCCGCCGGGCCGCCGGGTTGGCGACCACGACGCGCCCCCGGGCGTCGACGAGCAGCACCCCGCTCTCCATATGGGCCAGGACAGCCGCCAGGCGCTCCCGCTCCTCCCAGCTCTCCTGGTTGCGCGCCTGCAGCGCCTCGGCCGTCCGATTGAGGGCCGCAGCCAGGTCGCCCAGTTCGTCCCCGCCTCCCCAGTACACCCGCTGCTCCAGGTGCCCAGCCGCCAGCCGGCGGGCCACCTCGGTGACCTCCTGCAGCGAGCGGGTGGCCTGCTGGGCCAGCAGGTACCCGATCAGGGCCGCGGCGGTCACCGCGAGGCCGGCCGCGGCAGAAAGCTGCCGTAACCGTTCCGGACCGTGCTGCGGAACGGCGATATCCATCGCCGCCAGGAAGATCGCCGCCAGAAGCGCGACGGCGACGTAGCTCATCGTGAGCCGCCACCGCACACTGCGCAACCTGATCGCCCCCGCGCCAATATCCAGCCAACCCTCCACAGAATAGAGCAGCCGCTGAATTTTGTAAACATGCCCCAAAACAAAACCGGCCGGGGGCCGGCCGGTTTCCGCGCGTAATGTACCGTGATGCGCCGGGACGAGTTGGTCAATCCCACCGTTTCTCGATGCGCACGTCGCGGTAATAGTACTTGAGGATGCGTTCGGCGTCCCAGCCCTTGTTGGCCTTGTCCAGGGCGCCCCACTGGGACATCCCGACCCCGTGGCCCCAGCCCCGCCCGTGCATGACCACCTTGTTCCCCTGCAGCTGGATGCTGTCCAGGCGTGTCGACTTCATCCGATTGGGGTCCAGGGCCACCCGCAGGGCCGGCGCTTCAACCACCGCACCGCCGAAGGCCAGCCGCTTCGCCCGCCCCGACGGGCCCTTGTCCACCACGCGGACGCTGCCGAAGTCGCCGGCCGGCTGGCCCATCTTGCGGAGGGCGGCCAGCACCTCCTGCTTGCTGAAAGCGGCGGTCCAGCGCTCCTCATGCGCGGCGGCGCAGGGGGGATCGGAAACGACTTTGAGGTAGGGTGTGGGCTCCTCGGTGAAGGCCAGCCCCTCCTCGGCCGTGGCCGTCATCCCGCCGGCGCAGGAATGGAAGTAGGCCCGCACCGGCCGGCCCTGGTAGGTCATGATCTTGCCCCGCGTGGCCCGCACGGCCTCCCGCACCCTGTCGTTCACCTTCTGGGGCGCGTAGGCCTGGAACTCCTTGACGTCGGTGCTGGCGTCCGTCCCGCGTTTGGTCTTGCCCTGCTGAATCTTCTTCAGCGTGAACGTGCGGGCCAGGATGGCCTGGGCCGCCAGGGCCTCCCGCGGCCAATCCGGCTTCATTTCCCCCGCCACCACGCCGGCGATGTACTCCTCCATCTTGATGCGCTTGGTCTGCCCCGTCTCCGCCACGTACAGGCTGATGGTGGGCTCGCTCCCGGCGGCTCGGGCCGCCGGAGCCGGCGCGGGCGCCGGCTTGGGCGCCGGCCGGCGCTCCGTCCCCCGGAACGGCGACGCCAGCAACACCGCGACGATCGCGGCCGCCACGCCCCCGGCCAGCCACCATTGCCAGGTTCGTTTCCGCTCGAAAAGATCACCCCCGCATCGAGTTCCCCAACTTGGCGGGAACTCCGACGCGGGTTAGTATCCCGCAGCCGCCGCGGACTCATCCGAAGGTTTCAGGTTTGCTTTTGCTGCGCTTTGGAACCCACGGCCGGCCGCCCCCGGCCCGACACGATCACGAAGCCCACGAAAGTGACGATCCAGCCCAGGGCCATCGTCAGCCAGAACCCGCCCGCCCCCAGCCTGGCCGCCGTGCCCGCGGAGGCGAGGACCAGCACCCCTACGGCGATCAGCACGTTC
>DYIH01000047.1 GCA_020723785.1 Thermaerobacter marianensis | reverse complement strand
GCCGGTGAAACAGGAAGACCCGCCGCAGGTTGAGGTTATGCCCGGCGTCTTGGTGCTGGACGTACTGAAGCCGAGTGAACAGCAGCAGGCCGCAGGCGGCGGCGGGACCGTGGTTGTGGTGTTCTCCGCTGACAGCCAGATGGCATCGAAACTGCTGACGGCCCGGCAGGCCGCCGCCGCCGTGGCTTTGAGGCTGCTGCCGGCCGAAGGGGCAGCGGCTTCAAGGATGGCGGTCTCTCGTGGACGATGAGCGGGTGTTGTGTATTTGCGCCGGCTGCCGGCGGGAATTCGATATCCCCTGGTTCTTCTATGCAGCGTACCGGATGGCGGTGCGGTGTGTCACCTGCGGGTCGGCGAACGTGTGGTTTTATCCCAGCGGCAGGTTATGCCGAGAGGAGAGTTGCTAATGCGTGGCTGGCTTGATGAGGACCCGATCCTGGCGCCAGGCGCCGTTTCTCCTAAAGCGCCTGTCCAGCAGCATGACGCGGCCCAGCAGCCGCCGGCCGGCTGGATGCAGCAGGCGCCGGCTTCCCAGGCGCCGCGGGCGGTGGTAGTCAAAGCTGAACGGATCGCAGTTGGTTCTGCAAAGGGAGGCGCAGGCAAGACCTTTCTATCTGGGACGCTGGCCGCGGCGCTTGTCCGCCATTTCCAAGGGTTGAAGGTGGCGCTGGTTGACTGCGACCTGGCCTACGGGCAGCTTGCGTCTACCCTGGGCATGGCGCCCCGGATCACCTGGGCCGATGTGGCCGCACTGCCGCCGGAACAGATCAACCCGGCTGTGCTGGCCTCCATGCTGGAGCAGCACCCGGTCGGATTCCACATCCTGCCCAGCGCAGGTGGCATGGCTGCCCTGTCGGTTACGCCGGAGATCGCCGAGCGGGCGATGCAGGCTCTGGCGGCGACCTTTGACGTGGTGGTGTACGACTGTTCCGACCGGCTGGAAGACCCGGCGACCCAGGCGGCGCTGAAGACGGCCTCGCGGTTCCTGATGGTGACACCGCCTGATCCGGCGGCCATTGAGGCCGGGACGCGGTTCCTGGACCTGTTGAACCAGCATGGTCTCTTCATTGCCGAGCGGACTTCGGTGGTGCTGAACCAGGTGGCGGCGTACCATGACATTCGCGCCGTCCGGGAGGCCATTGAGGCCCGCGGGGGGACGTTCTGGGATGGCTGGGGCGTTCCGGTCATTGCCGAGGTTCCGCTGGACCCTGCTGCTTCCGAAGCGCGGGCGCGGCGCGGCATCAGCGTGCTGATGAAGCCCGGCGCCCCCTCCTCCAAGGCCCTGGCCGGGCTGCTGGAGCGCCTGGTCCCGGCGGCGAAGACCAAGAAAGGCGGCGGGTTGCTGGGCGGCCTGCTGGGGAGGAGGTAGGTGCCGTGTTTGGCTGCTACCTGGCGGTTTACGCTGACGCGGCTATCGCGCGGGACTATCTCTATCCCGGCTGCCTTATGGTCCATCAAAAGGATGGCGCCTGCGTGATCCGGTGCCCGGACTATGTTACCCTCGAACTTTTGCGCGGGCGCCTGGCTTCGGGGTTGATCGCTACGTGGGTCCATAATACGCGGGACGAAGCGGTGGCCGATGTGCAGCGACACTCGGCTTGAAAGTGAGGTAAGCGGCCGTGGGGTTGAAATATCCAAGAAGGACTGCTGTCGTTTTCATTTTTGGGTATCCTCGTGCCGGCACCCTCGTTAAGGTTGAGGATGACGGTGCGTTGTATCTGTTCACGGGAGATTTCATCGCGGGCGACTCGTTCGAAATCTGGTTGCACAGCCCTGAAGAGGCTAGGTCGGCGAAGCTGCTGCGGCAGGCGCTGCAGGCTGCCGGCGTCCAAGGGATATCCGGCGGCCAAAGGAGAGGACCCGCCCGATGAGTCTTTTTGGCATCGACCTTCGCGCTGTCCAGGTTGAGAAGGAGTATGCCGAGGTCCGGGACCGGGCGCGGGAAATCCTTCTCCGGCGGATGCCCCCCGAGGGCTATCCCTCGGTCGAGGCAGCCCGGCCGGACGCCGAGGCGGCGGTGCAGGAAGCCAAGTCCGCGGTCTGGACCTGGGACGACGTGCGCCGTCTGGCCCACGAACTTGCTCTTGACTTCGGCGGGTACGGTCCGCTGCAGCCGTGGCTGGAGGACCCGGAGACGGTCGAGATCATGCTGCGCGGCACCGATATGTGGGTCGAGCGGTTCGGCAGGAAGGAACGGGTGTCGCCTTCCGGGTTCCGGGATGCGGAGCATATCCGGCTGACCGTCGAGCGCATTCTGCTGCGGTCCGGGCGGCGCATTGACGAGGCCAGCCCCTTGGTAGATACGCGGATCATGTTTGAGGACGGCACCACCTGCCGCGTGAACGCCGTGATCGCTCCGGTGGCCGTGGACGGCATCTACGTGACTATCCGCAAGTTCCGCCAGGGGATCACGCCGGAAAAATATCAGGCGTCCGGGGCGGCCACTCCGGAGGCCATGGGCTTCCTGGCCGCCGCGGTTCGGGCGCGGCTGAATGTGATTGTGGCAGGCGGAACCAGCAGCGGCAAAACCACCCTGCTCAATGTGCTGGGCCACTTCATCCCGGCGGATGAGCGGATCGTTACCATCGAAGATGTTCTGGAACTTGCGCTTCCGCTGGAGCACGTGTTGCGGCACGAGACGCGCCCGCCGAACCTGGAGGGGGCGGGCGAGATCACCATACGGCAACTGGTGAAAAACGCCCTCCGGCAGCGCCCGGACCGTATCGTGGTGGGAGAGACGCGGGGCGGCGAGGCCCTGGACATGATTCAGGCCATGAACACCGGCCATGACGGATCTATCAGCACGCTCCATGCGCCGTCTCCTTATGCGGCGCTGGGCCGTCTGGAGACGATGGCCCTGATGGCCGAGGATGTGAAACTGCCCGTTGCGGCGCTGCGGGACATGATCGCCTCCGCGGTGGACCTGGTGGTCCAGGCCAAACGGATCAAGCGTCCGGAGGGAGACTGGCGCGGCATCGTGGCGGTGGCCAGCCTGGACGGCCTGGACGAGCAGGGGAATTACAAGCTGACCCCGCTGTACCAGCGAGTAAACAGGGTGTTGACGCCCTGCGGCCGGGAAGACGCCTTGAAGTCCAGGGCTGTCCAGAAGCTGCTGGAGCAGGGTGAGAAGGAGGCAGTGGAACGGTGTTTCCTGTGATTGCAGTTGTGCTTGTTGGTCTTGGGGCAGCCGGGCTGGGCTATGCCGCCGCCTTGTCTCTCGGCTTAGGCGCCCGGCGCACTCTTCGCGACCTGGTGGCTCCAAAACACCGGTTTGCCGCCGAGCAACCGGAAGCCAGGACAGACTTGCGGCGGTACGCTCCCCAGGCAGCGGGGGCGGCTGCCGGCGGGCTGGCCGCGGTTGTGGTGTTCGGCGGCGCCCCGCTGCTGGTCATCGTCCTGTTCCTGGCCGGCGGGTATCTTCTGCCGAAAGCGTATGCAACGCTGGTGGTCGAGAAGCGGCAGGACAGGCTTCGGCGGCTGCTGCCTGAAGCCCTAACCACGCTCTCAGGCGCCTTACGGGCCAGGTCCGGAAACCTTGCCCAGGCGGTGGAGGAGGCGGCGGCCAGGACGCCGGACCCGCTGGGCGGGCATTTTCGCGAGGCAGCCAGGAACCTTTCGGCCGGTGAGGACGCCGTGGCGGTGTTCGAGACCTTGCACCGCCGTGTCGGGCTGGCCGAAACGGAGATGATGGTGGCCGGGGTCCGGGCGCTCAAGACTACGGGCGGCAACATGGCCGAGACTTTCGACACCATCGCCAGACTGGCCCGCGACAGGGACGCGGAGAAGGCGGAGGCCAAGGCGGGGCTGTCCGAGCAGACCTTGGTGATGGGCCTGATGGCTTTGCTGCCCGCTGGGGTCATGAAGCTCATTCAGTCCACCGATCCGTACTACTTCGCGCCGCTGCTCTCAACCTTTGCAGGTCAGATGCAGGTCTTGGGTCTGGCGGTTGTGTCGCCTGTCATTGGGGTGTTCATGGCACGCAAAGTCCTGACTGCGGGGGGTGCCGGGGGATGAGGCTGGACATTCTGTCGGCGATTCTGGTGGCCGCCGGTGCGGGCGGTTTTGGGTATGCGCTATTTGAGCGGATGTTCCGCCGTGTTACGCTCCGGGACCTTACCCGCCCGTTGGATACGCGGCCGGTTCAGGAGCGGCTGCAGACGTTCGCAGACAGGCTCTTCGCCGCCGGCGTAACGGCTGAGAAACTGGAGCGGGCGGGGACCCCATGGGGCATGACGCCGGCGCGGTGGTCTATGGTCCGGCTGGCGGCGCTGGCGGGGGCGCCGCTTCTCATCCTCACGGCGGTGCCGTCTGCTGCCGGGCTTGTGCTTGGCGCGGTCATGGGGTGGTTCGGGCCGGACTTCGTGTTGGCGCAGCTGGCCGATGACCGCCGCCGCCGGATCGCAGCCCGCGTCCCCATCGTGGCCGATTTGACGGCCACCGTCGCGGCGGCCGGAGCGCCTTCAGTGGCTCACGCCTTGCAGCGGGTGTTGGACGGGCGTTATGAGTTCGACGCCATCCTGCTGGCGGCGCTGAAGGAAGCCGATGCGGTTGGCATGGCGGCGGCGCTGCACAAGGCTGGGGAGCGCACCGGCTGTGAGGAGGGCAGGGTGTTTTGCTCCGCATTGGTCCAGGCCCACAGCCTGGGTTCCCGTGTGGCCCAGGAATTGCGGGCGCAGGCCAGGCAGATTCACACCCTCCGCGCTCACGCCCGAAAGGCACACATGGAGAAGGCTAAGACGTATTTGACCCTCATCACGGTGCTGTTTATGTTCGTGCCGCTGATTATCCTGGCGCTGTTGCCCGCCTGGGGGACCATGAACCTGATCTTCTCTATGTAGCGCCTGATCTTTACATCAGGCGAGGATTGAAACAATAACCCTGTCAGAACCAATTAGAGTGAGGGACAAACAGCCGCTTCGAGGGCCAGGAGGGTCGGCGCCCGGCGGCTGTTTCCTCTGCGGGCACAGGGAGGAGGTGAAGTGTCGTGCTGAAGCGCGTTTCTGGTGTGCTGCGGCGGGTCATGCGCTGCGAACGCGGGGGGTCGGAGTTAATCGCCCTGGCCATCGTCGCGGCCCTGGTGCTGCTGCTTGCCTTCGGGCCTGGCAAGAACATGATGACCAAAGTTGGCGGCAAGTTCACTACCATGGGCACCTGCGTCGAGAACCCCAACGCCGCCGGCTGCCCGTAACACACCGCTGGGGTTCAGCCCCAGCCTAGGGTGTCCGCTGCGTTTTTGGCAGACGGTCTGGGGTGCGGCTGAGCAACTATGGGGAGGCGGCTGACCAGGAACAGGCCGCCGCAAGCCCCTGGCTATGGAGGTGGTCTTGGTGCGCGGAGTTTTGCGTGAGGAGCGCGGTTCGGCGCTGCTGGAGTTTGCTCTTGTTGGCGGGCTGCTGATCGGCCTGACCCTGGGGGCGCTGCAGTGGGCCATCAACATCGGCACGATCCAGGCTCTGGAGCAGGGGGCGCGGGAAGGCGGACGGTACTACGCCATCACCGGCGATGAGGCCGGTGCCAGAGCAAAAGTTGAGCAGATTCTGGTCAACTCCTCGCTGTCCGTGGCCGCGTCCAGGTTCGACCGGAACCGTGACATCACCATCAGTCAGGGGGCGGACGGGTATATCACCCTGACCGCCCGGTACAGCCAGCCCAATTTTGTGCCGGGGCTGCCCCGGCTGTTCGGACAGGGCCAGAATGATCCGGGGCAGTGGACGTTCACGGCCAGTGCGACATTCCGAAGGGAGACGCCTTGAATATTGGGAATAGCAGCACCTGGCCTCCGAGCCGGGTGAGGATTGAAACGAGGTGGTCCTGATGGCCGCTTGTTCTTGCTGTCGCCGGTCCGCTGGTCTTGTCCGTTGCGCTAAATGCCTGCACCTGGCCTGCAAGGACTGCACGGTGGAGATGATCCTGCATCGCCCTGACGGGCGGATCGAGGTGCTGGCGGTATGCGACCGGTGCGCCGGGATCGAAACGGCTTCAGCTTGATCCTGGCTGCCCCGGCCCTGGTCCGGGCGGCCGGGCTGTTCATTTGGCGGCGGTGGTGGGCGCGGGCCGTCACGGCGGGGCTGGCGCCGCCGTGGACGCTTCCGTTGCCGGCAAACGCGGCCTTGCCGGAGACGCGGGCGTCTGGAGCCGGGGCGGTTTCGGACGCTGTGTGTGGTCTTCTCCGGGCCGGCCAGGCGGCGCTGAATTTTCCGCAGACGCCCTGCCCGGACTTCACCTTCTCACTCGGCGCGGACGGCTGGCTGTGGCGCCTGACTCCGGCCCATCTGGCGTGGGCCGCGCTGGTTGTGGCGCTGTTGTGGGCGGCGGCGCGGTCCGACATTGCCGGGGCGCTGGAGTCCCCGGCGCTGCGGGCCGGGTGGCAGGCGGCGAAGGCCGTGGGGCTGGCGCTGGGGGTCAAGGCTGTGGCGGGGATGGTGGTTGGGTGGGGCTGGGGATTGAGAGGCGTGGCGGAGGTGCTCCAATGAGCCGCGCTTACAGGCCGGAGGCGTATGTTATATTTGAGGCGCTTCAAGATTTGCCGTGGCTGAAAGCGCGGGCAGTTAAAGAAGCGGTTATGCGCCGGGTTAAGCGGATGGTGTTTGCCGAGATTCTGCGCCGGGTGGACTTCACCTGGGCAGCAGAAATCGCCATACGCAATGCGCTGCGCAACAGGAATCCTCACTGGCCCAAGACGGGGGTGCATTTTGACATGCACGGTTGTCAGGTGGAGCAGCCGGACCCAGAAGTGGAAAAGAGGGCGGACATGATTCTCGCCCTCCTTCATGAATTCGGTGTCCGGGAGTACGAGTTCTGGTCTGTGGTGTCGGAGTTCGATGAATTTCTCCGCGAACGGCTGGAAGCGCTGCCGGTGCGAAAACTGATTGAGTAGGGTCAACGCTGGCTCATTTGTTTCTGGACTTTCAGCCGCTCGGCTTCTTGGAGGCGAGGACAGAGCGGCGCGTTCTGGGCATTTTTGCAATAGTAATCGACCAGCAGCCGGTCTTGCTTCTCCCAGCGCCCGGTAACGCGGCAGTCGGTGTTTCCGGTGCCGAAGTAGGGGCAGTACGGCGGCATCGAACATCCCTCCAGCTTGAAAATCAAAGGAGATTTCAACATTGTGGCCGTATTTCCTGCTTGAACATGGATGCGATTGTCGGCTAAGAAAATAATTATGTCAGTTTACGTTTTATCAGAGGTGATTGATATGTCGCGGGCACGGGTTTGGATTGGAATTGTCTTGGTGACCGGAGTGGCTGTAGCGGCCGGGTATGCTGTCTATGCCCGCCATATTGCTGCTGCCGAGCAGGCCCGCGCCGGGGCGGTGCTGCGAGGCTGCGGCCTGCCCCCGCTGCCGCAGGTCCGCGCCGTGGCGGAGGCGGAGCGGCTGTGCGCCGAGGAGAAGGCGCGGCAGGCCAAGGCGGCGGAGGAGGCCCGGCGGAAGGCGGAGGAGGAGGCCAGGCGGCGGGCCGAGGAGGAGGCTAAGCGGAAGGCGGAGGAGGAGGCCAAGGCCAGGAAAGCCGCTGTGAAGCAGGCGGCGGCGAAGGCCGAGGCCCCGAACGACCCGGTGCTGACGCCTGAAGAGGCGCGGGACTTGATGGCGAAGCTGGCGGCGAAGTGCGGGTTGCGTAACCCGTGGCCGAATGGCTGGGAAAATGCTACGCGGTCATTCGTCGAGGGGTATGCGAAGCTTCTCTGCGAAGCCGCGGCTAAAATCCAACCCCCGGACTTATCTAAAGCGTTCGGCCCGGTGGAGGTGCGGTAATCGTGAGAAAAATCGCAACCTTGCTGATGCTGGGGGCCGTCCTGTTGGCGGCCCCTGTTGTTTGGGCGGCCCCGGAGCCTTGTGGGGCGAGCGGAAAGTCTTTCGGGGCGTGGCCCAACTTAATCACTGCCGAACCCCTCCCCGGCGGTGCCTGTCTCCTCACCCGCTTCGAGGGCGGCAAGCCCGCCGCCGCTGCGATCATCCGCGGCCCTGGCCAGGTCGAGCGGCTGGCGGCGGATTTCAGCGTGACGAGTCTCGCCAGCACCTTAAAGGCTGGCGGGTTCTGGAAAGTGAAAAAGACCTGGGCCAGCCGCGACATCACCTACGATGTCAATGGCGTGCGCATCACGACCACCTTCGTGACCGGACGCGGCGACTCCGGGTGCCTCAACTTCGCAACCCAAGTCTGGCGGCAAGACGGCTTTGCGCCGCCGCAGCCGCCGCCGCCGACGGCCGCGTCGTGGCTCCGGGACCGGCCGGCCCGGTTCGGCGATACCGTTGACCTGCGCAGCATACCCGACGCCTTGCCGCTGGGCGAGCGCGGGACCCAGCCGGTCGTCACCCGTGAGCTTCTGAACTCGGTTCTGGCCGAGCGGGGCCTGACCCCCGGTCAGGACTGGTGGAGCGCGGTCTACCCCTTCCTGGGCAAGGGCGTTCCCGGCACGATGCTGCTCAACATCTGCCTCCAGCCGCCGCTGGAGCGGGGGGAGAAGTGGCGGGTGAAGTATTGGGACTACGTGTTCGACGCCGACGCCTGGTTCCCGCTGTTGCCGGACCCGAACTGCCCAACGTGCCGGGTGGTTGAGCCGCCGAAGGAGCCTGAGCAGCCACCCAGCCCGTGCCCTCCGCCGCTTCCCGACGGGACGCGGTGGATACCGGACGAGAACGGCGTCTGCCGCATCTGGACGCCGCCTGCGGGGTGTCCGACGTGCGGGCCACATACGGGCAATCTGAAGTTCGAATTGTTCCGCTGACAAAGATGACGGAGCGGCGGCGCTGAAAACAGGCGCCGCCGCTTTTTCTCTTACAAAGGAGACTTCATAATGAGTCCGACAATCCATCGGGAAGCAGGATTTCGATTCTATTTTCGTATGGGGGATTTAAAAGAACCTGCCCACATACATGTTGAACGAATGCATGGGGGATCGGGATATGCTAAGATATGGTTGGAACCTGCTTTAGCTGTTGAATTTATGGTAGATTTTAATGACCAGGAAAGAAAAACGATCATCAAAATTACAGCCAAACATAAAACTAGTTTCTTAGAAAGGTGGCGGAAGGAACGTGCCGGGGCGAATTATTAGAACAAATCCACGAGCCGTGGCTGTCGCTTTGGTGGGCACCGAAAGGGTGCGTGTAACTTTTGCTGATGGTCGTGTGCTGGAATTCCCAGTGGCTTGGTCGCAGAGGCTCGTTAAAGCCACCCCGGAGCAACGCGCTCATATTGTGATCGTTGCCGACGGGTTGGGACTGTATTGGCCTGATGTAGATGAGGATATTGATGTTCGGGCATTGCTGACCGCAGAAACGTTGTTTGATTGGCCGATGGATATAAACGTAAAACATGAAGAGACGGCAACTATCGAATAAATTCAGAAGGGGAGGCACAAAATCATAATATCCGAAGCCCCGGTAAATCACCGGGGCTTTGCTTTTGGGGGAAGCAAACGTGCTAAAAACTATTCAAGACGAACGCGGCTCCGTATTGATTTGGACCGCGCTCTTCCTCGGCCTCTTCATGGCCGTCGCAGCCGTGAGCCTGGATTTCGGCTTCCAGCGCATCCAGCGCGCCCGGCTCCAGACCGCTGTGGACGCGGCGGGCCTGGCGGCTGTCCAGGAGGCGGATGAGTATCAAGACATCACAGTTTATGGCCAGTACGAGGACGAGCACTGCACCACCGACGAGGACGGCGGCGAATCCTGTTACCGCGATTGGCACCCCTGGAGCGTCGATGCGCGGCGGGTGCTGGCGCGGGATGCGGATACTGTAGCCCGGCGGCGCATGGACGATGCGATGGGGATGATCTCGCACACCCGGTACGTCTACCAGGGTTTTTCGGTATCGCGCCGCTGGGCCGAGATTCGTCCCGGCCGGGAGCCGGAGGCGGCCGCCAGAGCGGCTTACGAGGCCAACGCCCGGCGCGTGGCCGGCGCCGGCCAGCCGCGGATCACGCGGGCAGGGCAGGACGCCGTGGTGGTAGACGCTCAGGCGGAGCACCGGACGGGCCTGCTTGGCCTGTTTGGCATCAAGCGCCTGGGCGAGAACGTGACCGGCGGCGCCGTGGCAAAGCCGAGGTAACCCGATCTGC
>DYIH01000046.1:8218-10164 GCA_020723785.1 Thermaerobacter marianensis | reverse complement strand
TCCCCCGTGGCGCCGGCTACGGCAAGTCCGCCGGCGCCGCTTTGCACACCGTCTATTGCATAATAAAGGCGTATTTGCGCACCGTCCAGTACCGCGCCGGGAGGCCCGGCGGCCAGGAATCCGCGTTCCCCGCGGCGAATCACCCACAGGGGGAATGGTGGAACGTCATGCGGATCGTGGAAACCATCGCCGGGGTGCGGGAGCGGGTGGCCGATGCCAGGGAACGCGGTTGGAGCGTCGGCTTCGTGCCCACCATGGGCGCGCTTCACGCCGGGCACCAGGCGTTGATGCGGCAGGCGCGGCGCGAGTGCGACCTGGTGGTCGCCAGCATCTTCGTCAACCCACTGCAGTTCGGCCCGAACGAGGACTACGCCCGGTATCCCCGCCAGCTGGAACTCGATGCCGGGCTGGCCGCCGCCTCCGGCGTGGACGTCCTGTTCGCACCCGCCGCGGCCACACTGTATCCCGAGGGGTTCGCCACCACGGTCGACGTCGACCGGCTCACCTCCGGGCTCTGCGGCGCCTTCCGACCGGGACACTTCCGGGGCGTGGCCACCGTCGTCACCAAGCTGCTGAACATCGTGCGGCCCGACCGGGCCTACTTCGGCCAGAAGGATGCCCAGCAGCTGATCGTCGTGCGGCGCCTGGCCGCAGACCTGAATACGGGCGTGGAGATTGTCACCGTCCCCACCGTCCGGGAGCCGGACGGCCTGGCCATGAGCTCGCGCAACGCCTACCTGAACCCCGCCGAGCGACGGGCGGCCCCCGTCCTCTACCGGGCGCTGCAGGCGGCGGAAGCCGCCGCGCGCCGGGGCGAGCGGTCGGCGGAGCGGCTGAAGTCCCTGATGTGGGATACCATGGCCGCCGAACCCCTGGCACGCCCGGAATACGCCGCGGTGGTCGACGCCGACGACCTCCAGCCCGTGGATGAATTGGCCGGTCGCACACTGCTCGCCGTGGCCGCCCATGTCGGACGCGCCAGGCTCATCGACAACATCCTCCTCATCGCCGGGCCGGACGGCGTAAGGCCCGGCGTCCTTTGAAAAAACAGGCTCAGACCTGCTCCCAAAAGGCCAGGTGGTGCTCAGGCGAAAGCGGCGCCCGGAGCAGGTGGCTGCCCAGATCCCATCCGAAGCGGCACAGCCAAGGCAGGACGTTGAGCCCCTGTTCCTGGAGTCGGCCGGCCGGGAGCAGCAGGTTCTCCGCCCGCCGCAGGGCCCGCACCAGCTCCCGGTTGCGCCGCTTGTGGTGCTGCCAGGCCTTGCTTTCCAGATAATCGACTTGGTGCATGATGCGGCCCAGGTTTTCGGCGGCCAGCCCGGCGAGCCCCGGCTCCGCTTTCCCCAACTCGGCAGCCAAACGGCCGTAATGTCTCCTGATCCTCTCCCGCTCGGCGGCGAACCGCTCCCGCACACCGAAATGGTCGTTTCCGGCCAACAGGCGCTCCAGGCATCGCGCCGGCGCTCCGGGGCCGGCCATCAGGTCCGCCGGCCGGACCCCGACCCGGACCAGGCCGGCCACCGTCTCGGGCCAGGTCAGGGTGAGGCTGATCCGCGGCTGGAAGACCGGCGGGTCCAGGTCGAAGAGCCCATAAAGTCCGCCGATCTGGGCCAGGTAGGCGGTTTCCCCGGGCCCGACGACGTGGGCCAGGCAGGGGAGCAGCGCCTCCTGGGCCAGCGGACGCAGGGCGGCGCCGGGGCTGAAGCGGTCAGGCTCGTTCCGGGCCAGGGCGGCCAACTCCGCCGCCGTCCAACGTCCGCCGCCGTTTCTCTCGCGGTAGGTGCCGCCGTCCCGGACGAGGGCGATCCGCCGGCCATCCCGGTACATGAACAGGGCGGCTTGGCCGGGAGGCGGGCGCAGAGGCGCCTGGTATCCCGCCTCTTCCAACCGTTCCCCCTGCAGGCGCAGGGCGACGGCAACCTCCTCCTGCAGCGACCAGGCCCTTG
>DYIH01000046.1:0-8208 GCA_020723785.1 Thermaerobacter marianensis | reverse complement strand
ACCCGCTGAGTTCCTGCCGGAGTTCCGGCAGCATGGGGTCGAGCAACACCAGGCCCTCATCATGGAAAAGGCGGGCCAGTATGCAGGCGAACCACTCAGCCAGGGAAGCGGCCCGGCCGGCTTCCTCTTGAAGGAAGGCGAGCACCTCGTCGGCATGCGGCAACGGTCCCAGTATCTCCGCCAGTTCCCCCACCAGGGTTGCGGCCAAAGGGGGCACGGGCAGATGGCCCACCGAAGCCCCGGGCGTGCGAGGCGTTGGCAGGCGCAATTCCCGCAGGTTGCCGGACCGGTCGGGGAGAGTGATCCGCGCCACCTCGGCGAAGTCATGGTCCTCGCTGGCAACCCAGTAGACGGGCACCGCCGTCCGCCCGGCGGCGTCCGCAGCATGGCGTGCCAACAGGATGGCGGTGACGGCTTTATGAACCGCATAGAGGGGGCCGGTGAGGAAGCCCGCCTGCTGGCCCGCGGTGACGGCCCAGGCCTCGCCCTTGCCCAGCGCGTCCAGGTTGGCCAGGGCCGGCGCACCGGCGCCTATCCGCCGGTTGTACGCGACGAGGGCGGCGGCGACGCGCCGGAGGCGCCCGGCCGGTTGCCGGATTACCGGTTCGGGGCGGCCGGGCCCGCCTCCGCCCCCCCACCCCCACCGGCGGAACAGCGCCTCCTGCCGTTCGGCGAGGCTTTGCGGCAGCGCCGGGTCGTAACGGAAAAAGGGCGCCACCGCCTGGAAACAGGCCACGTAATCGTTGTATGTCCGCGTTCTCTCCCAGGCCCAGGGCACGGGACATGGTTCGAACCTGATGGCGACGGCCCATCACCCCCGGGGTCTGCCCGACCCGTCCCCCATTATAAGGCCGGTCCCGCGAAAGATGCACCCCCACCCATGGCGGCAGGAAATTGGTATCATTCAACGAATTATACATTTCATGCCACTCGAATGTGACCTGGAGCAAATCCTAGCCGCCGCGCGGCGGGACCGCCTGCTGGGGCCCGGCATTGCCTGCTGGAAGCGATTCCCTGCCCGACCCGCAGCCTGCTCGCCGTTTCCGGACTTTCTGGACGGCCGGCTGAAGGAAGCCCTGGCCCGGCGCGGCATCGCCAACCTATATCGTCATCAGTCGGCCGCCCTGGAAGCCGCCCGCCGGGACGCCGACGTCATGGTGGTGACGCCGACCGCCTCGGGAAAGAGCCTCTGCTACCACCTGCCCGTCATCGACGTCCTGCTCCGTGATCCCCGGGCCACCGCCCTTTACGTATTTCCGGCCAAAGCCCTGGCCAGGGACCAGATGGACGCGCTGCTGGCCCTGACCGGGGGCCTGCTCCCACCGTTGGCCGTAGGCGCCTATGACGGGGACACCCCGCCGGAGGCGCGGCGCTCGCTGCGCCGCTCCGGCCGCATGATCCTGACCAATCCGGACATGCTGCACCGGGGGCTCCTCCCCGGCAACACCGTGTGGGGGCGGTTCCTGCAGGGGCTCCGCTTCGTAATTCTGGACGAGATGCATGTCTATCACGGGCTCTTCGGCGGACACGTGGCCAACGTCCTGCGGCGCCTGGACCGCATCGCCCGGCTGCATGGGGCACGGCCGCGGTTCCTGTGCGGCTCGGCGACCATCGCCAACCCGTTGGAACTGGCGCGCGCCCTGACCGGCCGTGAACCCGTCCTCATCGACGGGGACGGCGCCCCGCGGGGGGAGAGGCACCTGATCGTCTATAACCCGTTCCGTGACGGGGTGCGCAGGAGGCCCCCCGGGATCGAGCACCTCCTCCACACCCGCGAATGGGCCCGCAGGTTCCTTTGCCGTGGGGTGCAAACCATCGTCTTTGCCCGCAACCGCCTGGACGTGGAACGTTTGGTCCGCGACCTGCGGTCAGAGCGGTTGAAAGTCTGCGGATACAGAGCGGACTACCTCCCGGAAGCGCGTCGCGAGCGGGAGGCGGCTCTGCGCGCCGGCGCCGTGACCGGTGTCGTCACCACCAATGCCCTGGAGTTGGGCATCGACGTGGGCTCCCTGGATGCCGCCGTATTGTCCGGATATCCCGACTCCCTGGCCGCCACCTGGCAGCAGGCCGGTCGCGTCGGACGCAAGGCGGCCCCCTCGGCCGTGATCCTAGTGGCCGGCCCCGGGCCGCTGGACCAATTCGTGGCCGAGCACCCCGAATTCCTTTGGGATGCACCGCCGGAACAGGCCCGCCTCGACCCGGACAACCCCATCCTGCTGGCCGCTCACCTGACCTGCGCCGCCGCCGAACACCCCCTGCGCCCCGGCGAACCTTTCGGCGGCCGGGAACAGGTCCGGATCATAGAGATATTGGAACGGGCCGGGCGGTTGCGACCGGCCGGGGACGGGTGGAAAGCGTCGGCACGGGAACCCGCCCGCTGCGTGGACCTGCGGACCGGTGGCGGGAAGCGGGTTGAGGTATGGGAGGCATCCGCGGGATCCCCGGAGGCGCGCCTTTTGTGCCGCTTGGACGGGGCGGTGGCGCCTTTCCTCCTCTACGAGGGGGCGGTCTACCTCCACGACGGGCGGTCGCATCGCGTGGAACGCGTGGATCCGGCCGCGGGGCGGGCCTACGTCCGGCCCGCGTCGGGGGAGGAGGGCGAAACGGCGACGCGCCGCGAGTTGCAGGTGTCCCTGCTGGCGCCCGGCGGCGGCACGCCCGGCGGCGAGACGCCGCAATGGGGCTGGGCGCCGGCCCGGGTGTCGGTCCGGCCCGCGGCCTACCTCCGGCGCGACCGCCGCTCCGGTGCGGTGACCGGCTGGGGGCCTATCGAATCTCCCGGGCACGCCATGGAGACCGGCGCTTACTGGTGCGCCTTCCCGGCCCGCTGGAGCCGGCTGCCCCGCCACCTCCTGGCCGGCGCCGCCCAAGGCCTGGCCCGCCTACTGTCCAGCCTCTCCGCGCTCTTCCTGCTCTGCGGCCGCAACGACCTGCTGGCCGCCTGGCAGGCCCCTTCGCCGGCCACGGGGCGCGTCACCGTCTACCTCTGCGACGCGTGCCCCGGCGGCGCCGGCCTCGCCCCGCGGCTTGCCGATCTGCACGGACGCCTCCTGCCGGCAGCCGCCGGTGTAATCCGCCGCTGCCCGTGCGAAGACGGATGCCCGGCCTGCCTGGGGCCGGTGGGACGCAGCGCAAAACGGGCGGCCCTGGCTCTGCTGGAGGCGGCCCTGTGCGAAGCGCGGCCGGGCTGCGAAACGCAGGCGGGAGGGTGACCGGCGAGTCCGCAGCCGCGCCGTCACCCGCCGCGCATGAATTCCATGATCCTCTGCCACAGCGCGCCCCGGGGAACGCTTTCCCGGGTCACCAGAGGCACGCTGCCCAGGATGTCATCGCCGCGATAGACGGTCAGTGTCCCGACAGGGATGCCGGCCGCCAGGGGCGCGCGGAGGTCGGGGCGGACCGCGATGGCCGACCTGATCCGCCCCAGGTCCCGGCGCGGGATAACCAGGTGCAGGTCGCTGGCCGGCGCCAACCCGACGACGTTTTTGCGGCCGCCCCTGACCGGAGCCAGGTGGATCAACCGCCCGGCGGGGGCGGCGTTGCGCAGGGCGTAGTTCCGGAATCCGTAATCGAAGAGGCGGGCGGTATCACCCCAGCGGTCTCCACCGTCCAGCACCATGGCGACGAGTTGCTGGCCGTTGCGGGTCGCCGAGGCGACCAGGCAGGGGCCGGCGGCGCTGGTCGTACCCGTTTTTACACCGTCGGCCCACTGGTAGGAGAAAAGCAACCGGTTGGTATTGAAAAGCGGCTTCTCAATCGGGCTGCCGTCGGCCGCCGTCCCGCAGGCCCTATCCTCACCCCGGCAGACCAGGGCGGCAAACGCAGGGTTTTGCAGAGCGTAGCGGGTGAGTTGGGCCAGGTCATAGGCGCTGGCGTAGTGGTCGGGCTCCGTCAGGCCATGGGGGTTGCGGAAGCGGGTGTGATCCAGGCCCAATTCCCTGGCTTTGGCGTTCATCAGGATGGCGAAGTCGGCCTCGGAGCCGGCGATGTGCTCGGCGATGGCGGTGGCGGCGTCGTTGCCGGATACGAGCAGCAGCCCCTTCAACAGTCCCGCAGACGGTAGCGTTCGCCCGGGCGGAGGTGCATCGTGGAGCCGGGAGTATCCGCAGCGTATGGGCTGACGGTGACCTCCTCGTCCAGGTCGCCCAGCTCCAGTGCCAGCACGGCCGTCATCACCTTGGTCGTGCTGGCCATGTGCCGTTCCTGGTGGGGGTTGCGGCCGTAGAGGATCTGGCCGGTGGTGGCGTCGATGAGGACCGCCGCGGCGGCGCTGACAGCGGGCGGCGGCTCGGACCGGCTCTCCGCCGCGTCCGCCGGACCGGACAGCAACACCAGGGCGGCGGTCAGAGCGAGACCCATCCAGAAGATGGCCGGAACCGGCAACCACCGCGGCGGCAACCGCCAGCCCCACCGGCTAGGACGCTCCATGGCGCCACCCTCCCGCGCGTTTTCCCCGCAGATTGTATTGGCGCGACGGGCGGCCTTATGCGCGGCTCGGCGCCTACGCGTTACGCGCAACTCGGCGCTCTCAGGGCGTTGGCGGCGCTCCGGGCGGACCGTTCTCGGCCCGCTTCATAAAGATCAGCTCAAGAGGGTTGGCCCCGGTCAGGGGTTCCAGGGGGATTCCGTTGACCGCCAGCCGGAGCCCCACGGGCCGGCCGGCGAGGATGGACAGCCGTCCCTGCGCCTCCCAGATCCGCCGGTCGCCGGGCCGCAGCATACCTTCGAACAGGAGGCGCCCGTCGGCATGGACCCTCACCCAACAGAGTCCCGTCAGATCCGCTTCCACCCGCAGTGATGGGACGTTGCCAACCTGATAGGTCACGCGCCGGCCGTACACCGACTTTTCCACCGTGACCGCGGGCTCCGGCGGCGCCGGTGTCGCGGGGGCGGGCGGCGGTGTGGCCGGCGCCGGCGGTGATGCGGGAGGCGGCGCAGTGCCTGATCTGCCCGCCTGGGGCTGCGCGTGTGGGGTTGTGTCCCGGCCTCCGTATGTCGCAGTAGCCAGGACGTAAAAGAGCGCCGCCATCGCGACCAGGAAGGCCGCCCTCGCCGCCATTCCCCACAGGCGGTTCGCCGGGCGCGGCCGGTGGCGGCGGGAACCGGGGAACGCATCCGCAGGCCGGCTGCGTGACGGTCGGTCCGCCGTCGGCCGGCTCGGTCCGCCACCGCCGGCGTCGCGCCAAGCCTTGTAGCGTTCCACCAGGTCCTGGCCGTCCAAGCCGATGGCGCCCGCATAAGCCTTCAGGAAGCCCTTCACGAAGACCTCGCCCGGGATCTTCTCCGGGTTGCCGGTTTCGATGGCTTCCAGGTATTCAACGCGGATCTTGGTGATGCCCTGAACATCCTTGAGGCTGAGCCCCAGTTCCTCCTGCCGGCGACGGAGTTCGGCACCTATCTCCTCCATGTTCCCTCACCCCACCGGAGCGCGCGCCATCGTCCGTTCCGCCGCCCCTGGAACCAAGCGCCTCACGGCTGGCTCCCGCTCAACCGGCGCAAGGCTTCACCGAGCCGGGAGATGCGGTCGCCGTAGGCGGCCCAATCGCCCCTCTTCATCGCCGCCTGAGCCTCTTCGTAGAGCCGGTTGGCTTCGCGGATCAGCCCTCTCGTGTCCCGGGCCGGAACCGTATTCGTGGTTCCGGCCGGTGATTCAGTCTGCCCTGCTGCCGGCTCCGTCACCGGCGGTCCACCGGGTCCGGCCGCCGCCATCCCTTCGGCGCTTGGCGTCACGGGGCCGAAAATCGCGTTCAGCGCCCGCTCCAGGTTCTCCTCCATGACCACCCGATTGTTGTAGACGACGATCACCCGCCGCAGTTCCGGCAGTCCGGTCGAGGTGGACCGCAGGTAAAGGGGCTGCACGTAAAGCAACGCGTCGCGGATGGGGATCGCCTGCAGGTTCCCCCACTTGACCTCTGTTTTTTGCTGCGACCAGAGGTTCGTCTTGGCCACAACCTCGTCCTTCTGGGTGATGAGGGCCTCCACCTGCTCCGGGCCGTACACCAGTTTCTGCTTGGGAAACTTGTAGACGATCAGGTCACCGTAGTGATCGCCGTCGGACCGGGCGGCCAGCCAGGCCACCATGTTCTTCTTCTTGTTGGGCGTAAACGGGCTGATCAGCAGGAACTCGGGTTGTTTGCCATCCGGGAGCTGCATGATGACATAGTACGGCTCACGGGGCCGTGCGCCGGCGCCTTCGCCCTGCAAGGGGCGCGTCCAGCGGTCCTCCTTGTTGTAGAAGACCGTCGGGTCCTGCATGTGGTAGACGGCGTACTGTTCGAGCTGAACGGTGAACAGGAACTCCGGATACCTGATGTGTGCCCGCAGGTCGGAGTCCATCTCCGACAGGGGGCGGAAGAGGCCGGGAAACACCTGTCGGTAAACGCCGATCAGGGGGTCTCCGGCGTCGGCGACGTAGAATCGGACGTCCCCATCATAGGCGTCCACGACGACCTTGACCGAATTGCGGATGTAGTTGAACCTCCCGTTCCCGAAGTCCATCGGCTCCGAGTAGGGATAACGCCCGGTGACCGTGTAGGCGTCCTGGATCCAGTGGAGCTTTCCCCGCGACACCACGAGGTAGGGGTCCGGGTCGAGGAGGAGGAACGGGGCGATTCGCGCGATCCTCTCCCTGACCAGGCGGTGCAGCAGCACCTGGCTCTCCCTGCCGATGGCCCGGCTGAACAGGACGTTGTAGTCGCCCGAATAAATGGCGAACGCCAGGCGCTCCAGCGGGCCGCCGATGGGGATGCCGCTCCGGCCCTGATAACGGGTGTATTGATTCTTGTCCCCCTGGGGATAGTCGAACTCTGCTTCGGCCGTCCGCACTATGGCGTACTGGTCCGTCTGCTCGCCGAAATAGATCTGCGGCCGCGTCACCTCCAGTCCGGGGCGGCTGGCGGGAGGGATGTCCTTGATCCAAAGCAATGGAAGCCCCTCGCTGGTGATCTCCGCCGCCGGCGTGGCAACGATGCCGTAGCCGTGCGTGTACTTCAGGTGGCGGTTGATCCACGTGTCTTCGGGCAGGTTCCGATAGGCGATCTCCCGCGCCGAGAGCAGGACCTGCCGCATGCGCCCGTCCAGGTTGTACCGGTCCACGTCAACCTCGTCGAAGTTGTAATACTGCCGGATGGCCTGGAGCTGCTGGAAGGAGTCTCTCAACACGGCCCAATCCCAAAGCCGGATGTTCTCCAGCGTGCCTTGCTGGGTGGCCAGATCGGCGGCCGTCAGGCTGGCGGCGGCCGGAAATTCCTTCTCCGCGATGCGATTCAGGTTGTAGGCCATCCGGGTGTACGCCACGTTGTGCTTGATGTACGGGGACTCCTTGACGATCTCGTTCGGCTCGACGACGAACTTCTGCACCATGGCCGGGAGGACGCTGCCCAAAAGAAGCGAGGCGGCGACGAGGACGACGGCGCCCCCCGCCACCCATCGCACGCCGCGGGTGAAGATGTTGGCCAGCGCCAGCAGGCCGACGATCGCGGCCAGCGCCGCGAGCGCCTTGAGCGCCGGCAACTGGGCGTGGACGTCGGTGTAGCTGGCGCCGAAGGCCACACCCCGCGGCGAGTAGACGAGCCGGTACATGTCGATGATGTAGCCGCCCGCTTTGAGGAAGAGGAACGCCGCCAGCAGGGCGAAGACGTGTCCCCTGGCCCGCGGGTGGATCATGGGCCAGCGCTCCGCAAGGGCCACCTTGCCGGTCAGGGCATAGACCGCGCCCGCCAGGAGCAGGGAAAGGACGGCCGCGCCGCTGAGGAGTTGCTGGGCCAGTGACCACACCGGCAGGGAGAAGACGAAGAAGGCGACGTCTTTCCCGAAGAGCGGGTCGGCCACGCCAAAGGGCACCTGCTTGAAATACGCGGCCAGCGAAAGCCACTCGGCGGCGGTGGAAAGGCCGGCCGTGACGCCGAAGAAGCCGCTCATGGCCAGGATGACGAGCAGCACGCGCCTGGGCCGGAGCCAGCGGTTGTAGGGGAACGGGACGACGTTGGGCGGCAGGTGGAAGCCGTCCCGGACGGCAAACCGCAGGTTGAAGAAGATGATCGCGGCGAAAAGGGCGCCGCCGACAAGCCCGGCGCTCCACCTGCCCAGGACCGTCCGCCAGAAGACCGGCGCATACTGCAGGTTGTCGAACCAGAGGCAGCCGATATAAACGGGGCTGGCCCAGGACGCGGCCAGGAACAGGCTGAACATCCCGCCGAGAAAACCCCA
>DYIH01000045.1:9807-10313 GCA_020723785.1 Thermaerobacter marianensis | reverse complement strand
CCAAGGATGGCTGTGACGGCGAAGGGCAGATACCACAACCCCAAGTCGATGGACGCCCCGAGAAAGGGCACCACCACCCGCGTTCCCAGCCCGTCCGCGACTTCCCAGGCCAACCACAGGGCCAGGGTGACCTGGCCGAGCAGCTTGTAGCGGGCCTTCAGCCCGAGGGGGCGCCGCAGGACGACCTTGACGTAGTCGTCCACGAAGCCGATGGCGGCATAGCCCAAAAGAGCAGCAGGGCGTCGGCCAGGAAGGCGTTGCGGGGACCCGCGAGCAAGGCGCCCAGGACGGTGCCGGCGATGAACAGGAGGCCTCCCATCGTCGGCGTGCCAGACTTCTGCAGGTGGCTGGCCGGCCCTTCGCCGCGCACGGACTGGCCCCACCGCCACCGGCGCAGCAGGGGCAGCAGGACGGGGCCGGCGGCCAGGCTCACGCCGAGGCTCACGGCAAATGCCCCCACGACGTTCATTCCGCAGCCCCCTCCTCACCACACCGAGCCTGCGAAT
>DYIH01000045.1:0-9797 GCA_020723785.1 Thermaerobacter marianensis | reverse complement strand
AGCCCTTCCACCACTTCTTCCATACGCATGCCCCGCGAACCCTTGACCAGCACCGTATCGCCCGGCCGCAGCCGGTCGGCCAGGATGGCCAGGGCCGCCGGGCGGTCGGTGCAGTGCACCGTCCGCTCCGCCGGCAGGCCGGCCTCCCGGGCGGCCTCGCCGATCCAGCGGGAGGTCCGGCCCACGGTCACCAGGAGGTCGACGCCCTGCGCGGCCGCCTCCAGCCCCACTTCCCGGTGCCCCGCCTCGGCATGGTCCCCGAGCTCGAGCATGTCGCCGAGGACGGCCACGCGCCGCCCCGCCGCCGTTCCGGCCAGCATGGCCAGGGCCGCCCGCATCGAGGTCGGGCTGGCGTTATAGGTGTCGTCGATGACCACCAGTCCGCCGGCTTCGAGGACCTCCGCCCGGCCTCCGGTCAGTCGCGCTCGGGCCAGCCCCGCGGCGGCGTCGGCCGGCCCGAGCCCCAGCGCACCGGCGACGGCGGCGGCCGCCAGGGCGTCCAGCACGTGGTGCCGGCCAGGCAGGGGCATGGCCACGTCGGCCTCGCCGCCGGACATGACCAGCCGGAAGGCGGTCCCGCGGGCGCCCAAGCCCCGGATGTCCACCGCCCGCACCGCAGCCTCCGGCCCGAACCCGTACCAGACCACCCGGGCCCGGCTCCGCCCGGCCAGCTCCCGCTGCCAGGGGTCCTCGGCGTTGAGCACCGCCACGCCGTCGGGGGGCAGTTCCTCGAGCAGCTCGCCCTTGGCGCGGGCGATGTTCTCCACGCTCCCGAGGATCTCGATGTGGGACTCGCCGATGCGGGTGATCACCCCCACGTCGGGCCGCGCGATCCGGCAGAGGGCGCGGATCTGCCCCGGTCCGCGCATGGCCATCTCCAGCACGGCGGCTTGGTGTTCCGCCGTGATGTCGAAAAGGGTCAGCGGCAGGCCGATGTCGGTGTTGTAGTTGGCCTTGGACGCCAGAACCCGGAGGCGGGTTCCCAGCACCGCGGCGATGAGGTCCTTGGTCGTCGTCTTACCGACGCTGCCGGTGACCCCGACCACCCGCACCTGGAAGCGGCCCCGGTGATAGGCGGCAAGATCGCCGAGAGACTCCAGCGGGTCGGCGACCTGGATCAGCACCCCGCCGGCTCCGGCCACCTCCCGGGCGACCAGGGCGGCCACCGCCCCGCGCTGGAAGGACTCGGCGACGAAATCGTGCCCGTCCACCCGCCGGCCGGGCAAGGCGACGAACAGATCGCCGGGGCGAACCTGCCGGCTGTCGACGGCCACCCCGCTGATTTCATCCCGCCGAACTCCCGATTCGGCGGGGCACCCGGCCCGCGCCCCGGGGTCGCCACGCAACAGCGACCCTCCCGTGACCCGCGCCACCTCTTCCAGCGTGAACAACCCCGCCAGCGCCCTCACCCCCGATAGCCGAGCCGCGAAAGCCAGCGCCCGGCCACCTCCCGGTCATCGAAGGGAACCGTCCGGTCGCGGAACTTCTGGTAGGTTTCGTGCCCCTTGCCGGCGATCAGCACCACGTCCCCGCCGCGGGCCTCGGCGATGGCCTCGCCGATGGCCTCTTCGCGGTCCAAGACCGTGCGGCAGGAAGCCCCCGGCACCCGGCGAGCCCCGGCCTCCACCTCTGCGGCGATGGCCGCGGGGTCCTCGCTGCGGGGATTGTCCGAGGTGATGAAGACCAGGTCGGCCAAGCGCGCGGCGATCTCGCCCATGATCGGGCGCTTGGTGCGGTCCCGGTCGCCGCCGCAGCCGAACACGGCGATCCCCCGCCCCCGCGCCCCCCGCCGCGCCGCCTGCAGGACGTTCTCCAACCCGTCCGGCGTATGGGCGTAGTCGACGATGACGGCGAAGTCCTGGACGCCCGTCACCCGTTCGAACCTGCCGGGCACCCCGGCCACCGACTCCAGTGCGGCGACCATCTCATCCGGATCTGCGCCCTCCACGAGCCCGGCTCCAAAGGCGGCCAGGGCATTGTACACGTTGAACCGCCCGGTTAGGCGCAGGCGCACCCGGTGCCGGCCCCGCGGGGAATGCACGGTGAAGGAGGCACCATCCAGGCGGACGTCTATGCCGGTGGCCATCACGTCGGCCCTCTCGTCCACCGCATAGGTGAGCACCGGCACCCGGCAGGCATCGACGATGACGCGCGCGCTGGGGTCGTCGGCGTTGACCACCGCCCCTTTTGCCCCCTCCTTGGCCGGCGGACCCTCGGCGCCGCGTCCCAGCATGCGGAAGAGCCGCGCCTTGGCGCTCAGGTAGCGACCGAAGTCCCGGTGGAAGTCCAGGTGGTCGCGGGTTATGTTGGTGAAGACCCCGACGTCGAACTCGCAACCATCGACCCGGTGCAGGGCCAGGGCGTGGGAGGAGACCTCCATGACGGCCGCCCGATCGCCCCGCCCGGCCATCTGCCGGAACAACGCCTGCAGGTCCACGGCCTCTGGTGTCGTATGCTCGACCGGCAACACCTCCCCCCCGACGACATTGTGGACGGTGCCGACGAGACCGACGCCGCCCCGGCGGGCGAGGATCTCGCGGATCAGGAACGTCGTCGTCGTCTTGCCGTTGGTCCCGGTAACACCGATCAGGCGCAGTTCGCGCGTGGGAAAGCCGTAAAACCGAGCCGCCAGCCGTGCCGCCGCCGGCCGCGCCGCGGGCACCCGCGCCGCGGCAACCCCCTCCGGCACGCGGTCCCACCGCTCCACCAGGCAGGCGACGGCACCGCGAGCCAGCGCTTCGGGGATGAAGTCGTGGCCGTCGTGGACGAAACCGGGGATGCAGAGGAACAGGTCCCCGGGGCGGACGCGTCGGGAGTCGTAGGCCAGCCCGGACACCTCGATGTCCGGGTTCCCGCTCAGGCTCGCGCCCTCCAAGCCGTCGATCAGATCCCCCAGCCGCAAACCCCTCACCACCTCGCCGGCCGCCGCCGGGCATCGCGTGGACACCCTCTCTCCGGCGCCCCGCATATGGGCAGTATTGCCAATACTTCAGGCCGTCAAACACCGGCCATGCATCAATCCATTGGGACCGGGACGACCTCGTCCGGCGCTTCTTTCTCCGGCAAGCCCGGCGGTCCCTCCCCCGCCCCCGGCTGCGCGCCATCCTGCGGGCCTGGCCGCCGCTCCCGCGGCGGCTGTTCCGGCGGCGGACGGAAGGTTACCTGAACCGGCGACCCGGGCGCCAGCCGCGTTCCGGGGGGCGGGTTCTGGCCGACGGCTACGCCGCTGCCGACCGCGTCCAGCCGTAGCCCGGCCGCACCCAGGCGGCGCGCCGCCTGGCGCAGGGTGGCGCCCTGAAGGTCCGGGACCGTCACCGCCTCCCCCTGGCCCGGTGCCGGGTCGGTGTAGGCAAGCACCGTGCCACCGGGCGCGACCAGCGCGCCTGGGGCCGGCACCTGGCGCAGCACCTGCCCCCCGCGGCCGGCGACCTCCAGGTTGAGCCCGGCAGCGCCGGCGAGGGCGCGGGCATCGGCCAAGGGGAGGTTGACCAGGTCGGGCACTTCCACACCAACCTCCTCCATTCCGGCGAGACCGTCCTTGGGCGCCGCCGGAACAGGCCCCTCCCGGCCGGACAGGCCCTCCGGCTCCACCGGCTCGGTGGGCTGTATCCCGAGATACTGCAGGGCGTCGAGCACCACCGCCTGGAACACCGGCGCCGCCACGTACCCGCCGTAGTAAATCCCCTCCGGCTCGTCAACCATAACATAGGCCAACAGCTGCGGGTCGTCCAAGGGGGCCACGCCTATGAACGACCCGATGTACTTCTCATTGGACACCCGCCCGCCCACGATCTTCTGCGAGGTGCCGGTCTTGCCGCCGACCTTGTAACCGGGGATCTGGGCCCGGCGGCCGGTGCCCTGATCGGAAACCACCCTGCCCATCAACTCGCGGATGGTCGCCGATGTCTCCTCGGAGAGGACGCGCCGCACGGGTTTGGTGTCGAACTCCCTGACCACGCTGCCCGACGAATCCAGGAAGGCCCTGGCCAGGTGGGGACGCACCAGGCTGCCGCCGTTGACCAGCGCGGCGGTGGCCTGGGCCACCTGGATCGGCGTCATCGTCAGCGTCTGGCCGAAGGACATCAGCGCCAGGTCCAGCGGGGTGGCCTTATCCCTCGGCGGCATCAGGCCCTGGCCCTCCCCCGGCAGGTCGACTCCCGTCGGGCCGTCCAGGCCGAACTTGGACAGGTACTCGTAAAACTTCGGAATACCCACGCTCAGGCCGACCCGGGCAAAGATGGTGTTGGCCGACTCCTGGAACCCCTCCGCGAAAGTCGTGGACCCCAGGCCCGCGCCGTCCCAGTTGGTGACGATGCTGCCCGGCACCGTCAGGGCGCCGGTATCGTAAAAAGGCGTGTTCGGTGTCACCTTGCCTTCCTGCAGGGCCATCGCCGCCGTCACCGGCTTGAAGACGGAACCGGGTGGGTAGGCGTTGGAGATCGACAGGATGCGCCAGCGTTCCGGGTCGGCGTCCGCCTTGCCGGCCGGGTTGCCGTTGATGAGCCAATCCATGGCCAGGTTGGGGTCGAAGCTCGGCCGCTGGGCCAGGGCCAGGATCTCGCCGTTTCTGGGGTTCATCACCAGGATCCAGGCGCCCTTGGGCCGCGCCCGGGCCATCAGCTTCTCCAGTTCGCGCTCGGCGATGTACTGGATGGTCTCGTCGATGGTCAGTTGCAGGTTCAGGCCGTCCTGCGGCGGGAGGAATTTCTGCTGCGCCTGGGGGATTTCCCGGCTGCGGGCGTCGAACTCGCTGACGATGCTCCCGGGCTTGCCGCGCAATTCCTGGTCGTAGTAGGCCTCGACGCCGCCGAGCCCCTGGCTGTCAACGCCGGCGAATCCCAGCACGTTGGCGGCCAGGCTTCCCTTGGGATAGACCCGCCGCGTTTCCTGGGTCAGGTAGATGCCGGGCAGGGCCAGCTGGCGCACCGCGCGCGCCGTCCTCTGATCCACCTTGCGCTTGAGCCACTCGAACTGTGTCCGGCGGGTGACGCGCAGCATGATCTCGTCGCGGGGCATGTCCAGCACCGGCGCCAACCGGGCCGCCGTGGCGGCGGGGTCGCGGATCTCCGCCGGGTTGGCCACCACGGAGTCGACGCTGATGCTGAGGGCCAGTTCCCGGCCCTTGCGGTCGTAGATGATGCCGCGCCGGGGCTCGACCGGGATGTGCCAGGTGCGCATCTCCTGGGCTTCCACGCGCAGCTCCTGGCCGCGCACCACCTGCAACCAGAACACCCGCCCGGCAAGGACCGCCAGCGCCAGGAAGGTGCCGAAAAAGAGAGTGATGACTCTTTTCCGCAGGCCAGGTCCCGGAACCAACATATTAGATCTTTTTACCTCCCGGCCTCGCCCGGGCCTCCCCCACGCTCCCCCGCCCCCGGCCGCAAGACCCTTCGGGGATTTTGCCGGCCCGGGCGGACCGTTCCGGAAGGTGCCCGTCTATTGGCCAAACCAGGCGCGAGGCAAGGGTCGGCGCGGCTTCAACGGGCCGCCGTCCGATGCCCCAGGACCATGGCGAGGCCTCTCAGGGCGCTGAAAAGATCGAGCCCGGCCTGGACCCGCGCCCCGCCGCCGGACGCCCACGAAGCGTTCTCCCTCGGCGCCAGCGCCACAACCACCGTTCGGGGCGCCCTGCGCGCCCCGGCTGCCGCAGCCCCGCCCCCGCCGGCCGGCGCGGGCTGCACCGGCAAGGACACGGGCCGGATCGTTTCCGGCGGCCGCATCCCAAGGCGCGCCTTGGCCTCGGCCTCGATGCGCCGCGGCGACTGCAGTTCGATCACCCGAGCTTCCAGACGGCGGTTGTCGGCCTCCAGCAACCGGAGTTCTTCCTTCCACTGGAGTATCTGCCGCCCGGTGCGTGCCACCTGGGCGGCTCGCTCCCCGACCAGAGCGACCAGGGCGAAAACCGCGGCCAGCAAGAGCAGGGTGCGACCGACGGCCGCCCCCATGGCGCGGTCGCGGCGCGGGACGGCCACTTCGGCGGAGCCGGCGCGGGAGCCAGCGCGGGGCTCCGCCGCCGGCCCGGTGGGAACCCTGGATTCAATCGGGCCTGATCGGAACGCTAACTGGGCTCCTGCCAACTCTATTCGTCCCTCCCGCCGCGAAGAACCCGGAGGTGGCCGGCCAGACGCTCGACGGCGCGCAGCCGGGCGCTCCGAGCCCGTGGGTTGGTCGCGACTTCGGCTGCGCCGGGCAGGACCGGCTTGGGGGTCAGCACCCTGACCACCGGCTGACGGCCGCACCGGCATACCGGCAGTTCCGGCGGGCAGACACAGCCTTTGGCCAGGGATCGGAAGGTCTGCTTGACGATGCGGTCCTCCAGCGAGTGGAAGCTGATCACGCACAGGCGGCCGCCCGGCCGGAGGATCTCGACGGCGTCACCGAGTGCCCGCTCCAGGGCGCCGAGCTCGTCGTTGACCGCGATGCGCAGGGCCTGGAAGGTCCGCCGCGCCGGGTGGGGACCTTCCCGCCTGGCGGCGGCGGGGATGGCCGCCTTGATGATCTCCACCAATTGGCCGGTCGTCTCGATGCGCCGGCGTTCCCGTTCCCGCACGATGAACTGGGCGATGCGCCGCGCCCAGCGCTCCTCGCCGTACTCGCCGATCACCCGGGCCAGTTCGTCCTCGTTGAGGCCGTTGACCAGGTGGTAGGCGGTCGTCGTCTGGGTCCGATCCATGCGCATATCCAGGGGGGCGTCCTTCCAGTAGCTGAAACCCCGCTCCTCGCTGTCCATCTGCATGGACGAAACGCCCAGGTCGAACAGCACGCCGTCCACCGCCTGGATGCCCAGAGCGTCGAGCGCCTGGCGCAGGCCGGTGAAGTTCGAGCGCACCAGCCGCGCTTGCTTGCCGAACGGGGCCAGGGTCTCGCGGGCCGCCTCCAGGGCTGCGGAATCCCGGTCCAGGCCGACGAGCATCCCATCCGGGCCGATACGTTCCAACAGCGCCCGGGCGTGGCCGCCGGCGCCGACGGTGCAATCGATATAGACACCGCCGGGCCGCGGGTTCAGATATCGGATGGTCTCCGCCAGGAGGACCGGGATATGCACGGGCGCCACCTGCATCGACACCCCTCCTTGGTTGCGGTGCCATGCTCGGCGCCGCTGATCGCGTCCGCCACGACACCCTTGCGGGATTCGTGATGAACGCTCAACGCGGCGCCTCACAAGGCATACCGCACCTCGTTTCTCGAAAAAGGTGCGGCGCAAAACCGACACGGCGCCGCTTTACAAGCGGTTAAGAAGTTCGCGGGTCTGCTGCGCCTGCCAGGCCTGGAGCGCCTGCATCCGCTGCAGCGTCCGGGCCCTGTGGCAGAGCCGCAGAACCATCATCACCCGCACCAGCCGTCCCATCACGCCGCCTCCTCACTCCCCCCGCCGAACCCGGGGCCCGGCGGGACCAGGAATCAAAACCATCAAAGGTTGAAGCCGGCAATCTGTTCCGCCAGCTGCTCGACCGAGGTTTCCGCCTCTTTGAGGTACTTCTCCCAGGCCTCCCTGGCCCATATCTCCACTCGGTTCGGGGCGCCGGTGATGACCACGTCACGGGTCAGACCGGCGTATTCCCTCAGGTGGTTGGGGAGCAGGATGCGCCCCTGCTTGTCCAGGCAGCACTCGGTGGCGCCGGAGAAGAAGAAGCGAACGACCGCCCGGGCGCTGGCCTGGGTCACCGGCAGGGCCTTCAGCTTGGACTCCAGGGCGGCCCACTCCTCCATCGGCAGTGCCCACAGGCAGTTGTCCAAACCCTTGGTGACGACAAAAGCCTCTCCCAGCCCCTCGCGGAAGCGGGCCGGCAGGGTGACGCGCCCCTTGTCGTCGATAGCGTGCTGAAACTCGCCGATGAACACCTGCGCGATCGCCCCTGGAGGCCCCTGCGGGCCGGGAAAAGTGCTCCGTTATCGTTCTCGCGCGCCGCCTGGTTGAACGGTGAGCCCTGAATTGGCCGGTTTTGCGCTTTCCCGGGCCGTTTCGGCCGTTTTACCAGGACCGATCCCCCACACTCCACCACTTTGCTCCACTTGTCACCACTTATTCTCCACCATAGCCCATTCTCCTGCTGCGGAAAGGGAAGGTTTGCAAACTTCTCCGACCTTGGAGACTGTCGCAAAAGGTGGGGCCGCCGAACTCCGCAGCCATCGCGGCCCACGGAGCCCGGGCGTTCATCGGGGCTCAGGCAGGACGGTGGGCTCCGGCCAGGTACTCCCGGCTCAATTCTTCCAGCCGCCCCGCGCGGATCGCCTGCCGGACGCGATCCATCAGGTCCATGACGAATGTCACGTTGTGCAGGGTGGCCAGACGGTAGGCCAGCAGTTCACCGGTCTGGAAGAGGTGGCGCAGATAGGCCCGCGAATACCCGCCGCGGCATGTGGCGCAGCGGCAGGCCGGATCCACCGGCCCGCCGTCGAGGGCGTGGCGGGCGTTGCGGATGTTCAGGCGGAAGCGGTTGGCCGGCGAGCCGCCGGCGGCGGGGCTGACCAGCAGCGCCCCGTTGCGGGCCAGGCGGGTGGGCGCAACGCAGTCGAAGGTGTCGATGCCCCGGGCGACGCAGGCGAGCAGGTCCTCGATGTCCCCGATGCCCAGCAGGTGGCGGGACCGCTCCGGCGGCAGCAACGGGACGGACCACTCCAGCACCCGGTGCATGTCCGCCTTGGAGCGGCCCAGCGAGCCGCCGATGGCGAAGCCTTCGAAGGGCAGGCCGCCGATGAAGCGTGCGCTCTCCTCCCGCAGGTCGCGGTAGGCGCCGCCCTGGACGATGCCGTACAGCGCCTGGTCGCCGCGGGTACGGGCGTCGAGGCAGCGGCGCGCCCAGCGGTGGGTGCGCTCCAGGGCGCGGCGGGTGTAGGCGTGGTCGTGCAGGGGCGAGGTGCATTCGTCGAAGGCCAGGATGATGTCGGCGCCCAGCGCCTCCTGCACGGCGATGGATGTCTCCGGCGTCAGCCGGTGGCGGGAGCCGTCCAGGTGGGAGACGAAGGTGACGCCGCCGTCGTCCACTTCGGCCAGCTTCTTGCGGCCGGGCCGGTCCGCCGGGCGCTCCGAGGCGCCGCGATCCGACGGGCGTCCGCCGGTATGCCCGCCCCCCGTTTCCTCCGGAAACATCGAGGCGATCTTCCCCACGCCGTGCTCCAGCCCGAATCCCAGCGAGAAAGCCTGGAAGCCCCCCGAGTCGGTGATGATCGGACCGTCCCAGGCCATGAACCGGTGCAGGCCGCCCAGGCGCCGCACGATATCCGCCCCAGGGCGCAGGTACAGGTGATAGGTGTTGGCCAGCACCACCTCGACGCCGGCCGCCCGCAGGTCGTCGGGAGACAGGGCCTTGACGGCGGCCCGGGTGCCGACGACGGCGAAGGCCGGGGTGGCGATGGCCCCGTGGGGCGTCCTCAGGACGCCGACGCGGGCCTGCCCGTCCACGGCTTCCACCGCAAACGAAATCGCGCTCATCGGTATCAGTAGTAAACCGTCAGGGTACGGTGGTGGGGAGTGCGGCCGGGCTCCCGCTGGCTCCGCTCCCAAAGGAGCCAGTCCACCTGGTACGGCAACAGGGTGGCCCCGTGGCGGGCCAACTCCTGGCGCAAATACTCCACCGCCCAGATCGTGTTCGCTCGGATCTCGACCTCTTCGGGGCTCTTGGCCGGGATCGGACGGCCGGCGTCGACGCGCGCCGCCAGTTCCGGGCCGTAGACCAGGATGCCCAGATCCCGCAGGACGCGCGGCAACTCGTAGTCGGCAAAGGCCGTCAGCGCGTCCATGTCCCGGAAGGCGCCCAGCCCCTGGCCCCCCAGGGCGCCGTACAGGTCCGCAGCGC
>DYIH01000044.1 GCA_020723785.1 Thermaerobacter marianensis | reverse complement strand
CGATCTCATGGCGGCCATGTCCCTGGACAAGAAATCCCTGGCGGGCGCCATCCGCTGGGTGCTGCCGGCGCGCCTCGGGGCGGTGGAGATCGTCCCCGGCCTGCCCGCCGAGCAGGTGGAAGCCGTCCTCCTCGCCCTGGGAGCCTCCCGGTAAGGGAGCGGCACCGCCGCCCCGCAGCTTAAGAAGCCACAGAACCTGCGAATGGGCGGCGGAAGCCGCCCTCCTTCGACCAGCGGGCAGGGCTCGGCCCGCGGCTCGGACTCGGAATTATTAACCAGGTGCATAATCCGTGTCCGGAAAAGCTTGTGCGATAAGACTTTCCGGGACCGCATCAAAACCTTCATTACTGTGGTGCATATTACCGTCATGCATATGGTTTGTGCGTGAGTCGCGCAAGCCGGTCGCCTCCGAGTATGAATCCCTGGGCCTCTTCGTTCGATGCAAATATGGAAGGAATGAATCTGGCCCCTTCCGGAGGCCGACCGATGACCGCAAAGTTTGCAGCAAAACCGGCGAATGACGCCGTGGATGAAGCGCTGCGCATCGACGTCAAGCATCTCGACGCCATCCTCAAGCAGGTCGTCGCCACGATCGAGCAGAGCCGCGGCGAACTCTTCGCCATCGCCGAGGAGGCTCGCCGGGAGTACCAGGAGGTGGCCGAGCAGCTGGCGCGGGTCAGGGAAGAGGCCGCGGCCCGGATCATGGAGGTCGATCTCTTCGAGAAGCAGGACCGCCAGGCGCGCGCGCTGCTCCTCCAGGTCAGCGGGAACATCAAAGCCCACAGCGAGGCCGCGGTGAAAGAGGCGTACGACCAGGCCCGGGAGGCACGCGTCCGGCTGGAGGTGGCCCGGGAGCGCGAGGCCTACCTCCGCCGGGAGCGGGACAGCCTGGAACGGCGGCTGAAGCGGCTGCAGGACGCGGTGCGGCGGGCGGAGACGCTGATCAACCAGGTGGGCATGGCCTTCAGCCTTCTCACCGGGCAGATCCAGGAGATCACCGCCCACATGGAGGACCTCCAGAAAAGGCAGCAGCACGTCGTCACCGTCATCCGCGCCCAGGAGGAGGAGCGGCGACGGGTGGCCCGCGACATCCACGACGGCCCGGCCCAACTCCTGGCCAACGTCGTCTTCCGCATCGAGGTCTGCCAGAAGCTGATCCAGACGGACTTGGCCCGGGCCACGGCCGAACTCGACGAACTGAAAAGCCTGGTGCGCCAGAGCCTGCAGGACGTGCGCAAGATCATCTTCGACCTGCGCCCGATGGCCCTGGACGACCTGGGCCTGGTGCCGGCGTTGCGCGGTTATCTGGAGGGCTTCAGCGAGAGGACGGGCGTCCAGGGGACGCTGAAGGTCTTCGGCGACGAACGCCGGCTGGCCCCGTCACTGGAGGTGGCCGTCTTCCGCCTGGTACAGGAGGCCCTGAACAACGTCTGGAAGCACGCCCGCGCCCGTTCGGTGACGGTCAAGGTGGAGCTCATGCCCTCCCAGGTCCGCGCCGTGGTCGAGGACGACGGCGTCGGCTTCGACGTGGCCGCCGCCATGGAGGACCGGCACAAGTTCGGGCTGCTCGGCATGCGCGAGCGGGTCGAGCTGCTGGACGGCTCCCTGGACATCGCCAGCGTTCCCGGCAGGGGCACCAGGATAACATTTTCGATTCCTTTGCGCGAAAACAAATGAAGAGAGGATCTTTTCTGCCGGGATGTGAAGAATGGTGGTCGAGAACGTTGCCTTGCGTCCCAGCAATTGCATCCGCGTCCTCGTCGCCGACGACCATCCCCTGTTCCGCCAGGGACTGCGCCGCGCCCTGGAACTGGCGGGCGACCTGGAGGTCGTCGGGGAGGCGGCCAACGGGCGTGACTGCGTGACCGAGGCCCAGCGGCTGCGGCCCGACGTCGTCCTCCTGGACATCAACATGCCCGGCCTGAACGGGCTGGAGGCCAGCCGCCTGATCAAGGAGGCAGACCCGTCCATCGGTGTCGTCATCCTGACCATCCACGACGCGGAGGAGTATCTGGTCGAGGCGGTGCGCGCCGGGGTTGAGGGATACGTGCTCAAGGACGCCGAGCCCGACGTGATCATCCACGCCATCCGCGCCTCTCACGCCGGGGAGAGCTACCTGCAACCGTCCCTGGCCGGCCGGTTGATGGCCGGTGTCCGCCACCGGGAAGCGGCGCGGCAGGAGCAACGGGCCGAAGACGTGTTGACACCCCGGGAGATCGAGGTGCTCCAGCTGCTGGCCGAGGGCGTCAGCAACCGGGAAATCAGCCGGCGCCTGTTCATCTCCGAAAAGACGGTCAAGAACCACACCAACAGCATCTTCCGCAAGATGGACGTGGCCGACCGCACCCAGGCCGTCGTGCAGGCCATCCGCAAGGGCTGGGTCCAGGTCCGCTGAACGCCGGCCGGGTCCGCCGCAGCGGGATCCCGCCGGCACCCCCATAAAAGTCCGACGGCATCCGAAACATTATACCAGAAGCGCTTCCCCTCCCCCGGGAGTCGCTCCCCACCGCATCTCGATGCGGTGGGGACCCCGACCTGAGCGCCGCATGGGACCCGAGGCCCGGATCCGCCTGGGCCCCGGGTCCCATGCTTTTCAGGCTGCAAGTGGACGCTCCGGCCTATCGAAAACAGAACTTTCGCCGAATGGGCAGGCCTTGTCTTCCGCGCGATGATGTATACAGAAACCCGTCCGGGTGGCGAGCCCAGGGGCCCGGAACCCGGCAGGAAACGCGGGCGGGCGGAGCCGGGGCTCCGGGAACCTGTGAGCGTCACCCGGGGAAAACCAACAGGAGGGGGAAGCGCAGATGATCCAGAGGATGCTGAAGTGGGTGCGTCGGGAAGAGGGGCAGGGCATGGTGGAGTACGGCCTCATTTTGGCCCTGGTGGCCGTGGTCGTGATCGGCGCCCTGGTGGCCTTGGGCGGTGGAGTCAGGGATAAGTTCAATCAGGTCAATACCGAGATCACCCAGCAGAGGTAACGACCAACCGAGGCGCGGCAGATGCGCGCGGTGGTTGCGGGGGCCGAGGCACGGAGCCAGCAGGGCGACCGGCCCCGGCCCCATCTGTGAGGACGTGTGGTATATGGTGGGATGGTTCCAGAAGGTTGCTGGAAATGCGGGTGGTCGGCGCGGAGCCGCCGGCGAACGCGGTCAGACGGTGGTCGAATTCGCCCTCATCCTGCCGGTCCTGGTGCTCGTCCTGTTCGGCATCGCCGAGTTCGGCCGCGCCCTCAGCGCCTACCTGACGATCCAGAACGCCGCCCGCGAGGGCGCCCGCCTGGCCATCACCGGCGCCGGCGACGCCGACATCGAGGCCCGGGTGCGGGAAAAAGCGGAGTACCTTGGAGGCGCCGGCGATCCGGCCGTGTTGACGGTGAGCGTCCAACCCGACCCGGCAAGCCGCCAGGCCGGGACGGATGTCACGGTGAGCGTTTATTATCGGTTCCGCTTCATTGCGCCGGTAATTTCCAACATCACGGGGCAGGAGGTCACCCTGTGGTCCGTGATGAGCATGCGCATTTGAAGAGTCCGCCCGCCTTCGACGTGAGGGGGGTAGTCTGCAATGGCCACCAAGCGGTTTCATGACATCCTCACGCGCCTGCCGCAGTGTGCCGCCTGGCTAGCCGGCGACCAGCGCGGAGCCGTCAGCGTCCTGGTGGCGGCCGGGTTGGTGGCCTTCTTCGGTTTCGCGGCCATCTCCATCGACGCGGGGCGCGCCTTCGTGGAGAAACAGCGGCTGCAGAACGTGGCCGACGCCGCCTCGCTGGCCGGTGCCAGGGCGCTGCCGGACCAGGCGGAAGCCGAGCGTGTCGCCCGGGAAGTCGTGGCGCAAAACGGGATCCCCGACGGGGACCGGGTGGATGTGACGTTCCCGGACGGTGGCTCGATCCGGGTCGCGGTACGGAACCCTGTCGAATATGTCTTCGCGCCGGTGCTCGGTTACAACCGGTCGACCCTGGAGGCCGCGGCGAGAGCCGCCAGCGGGGGGGTGTCGTCCATCACAGGGGACGACGACGCCGGCGAGGATCAGGTCAATGGAGGAGCCGTTCCCCTGGCGGTGGAATGGGGCAACTTCCAGCCAGGCGAACTGGTGACCCTCAAGGTCGGGCCGGGCGGGCAGACCAACGGCAACTTCCACGCCCTGGCCCTGGGCGGCCAAGGCGCTTCAACCTATAGGAGGAACCTGAAGTACGGTTTCGCCGGCACGGTCCGGGTCGGCGACTGGCTGAGGACCGAGCCCGGCAACATGGCGGGGCCGACCAGGGACGGCGTCACCTGGCGCATCGATCAGGACCCGTCGTCCACGTTTGACACGGTGGCCGCCGGCTCGCCGCGGGTGGCCTACGTGGCGGTCGTCGACTCCTTCCGCAGCGTGCAGGGCCGCGACGAGGTCAAGGTGGCCGGGTTTGCCGCCTTCTACCTCGAGCGGTATGCGGGGAACGGCGAGGTGACCGGACGTTTCCTGCGCTGGATGTCGGAGGGCGAGATCGGCGGGTCCGATTACGGCCTGAGGTCGACCCGCCTGGTGGAGTAGGGGAGGTTCGGATTTGGACAGGCGAAGGGTGCTGCGGTTCTTCCTGCTGCCGGCCCTGTTCGGGCTGGCGGCCGCCGGCCTGGCTTATGTGTACCTGCAGCGGGTCCAACCGGCTGCGGGCGCCGGCAGGGACGAGCCCCGGGTGCCGGTCGTGGTGGCCGCACAGGCGATCCCGGCTAGGACCAGGCTGACGGCGGAGATGCTGGCCGTCAAACAGGTTCCCAGACAATATGCCTGGCGCGGTTCCCTGCAAAAGGTCGATCAGGCCGCGGGGAAGGTGACCACGGCGGCCATAGCGGCGGGAGAACCGGTCCTTTCAACCGCCCTGAACCTGCCGGAGAACAAAGCCGGCCTGGCCTTCACCATGCCGGAAGGTTTCCGGGCGGTGACCATCCCGGTCAATGAATCCAGCGGCGTGGCCGGACGGCTGGCCGTGGGGGACAGGGTGGACGTCGTGGCGGTCCTGCCGAAAGAGGTCGCCGCTGCCGAGAAATCCGTCCTCCTTCTTGAAGATCTGGCCGTCCTGGCCCTCGGCAGGGACGAGGCGGACAAGGCCGGCGGGGCCAAGGGTGAAATCAGGAACTACGGAACGGTTACGCTGGCGGTCAAGCCCGACGACGGTGTCCTGCTGGCCTTGGCCCAGGAGAAGGGGCGCCTGCAGTTGATGCTGCGGCCGGCCGTCAAAGAGGGGCTGAAGGGCCGGATCACGGTCACGGAAGACGTATTCAAGTAAGCGCTTCGGGGAGAGGGACGCCATGGCCAGGAAGATCCGAGTGCTCATCGTCGACGACGCCGCACCCGTCCGTCAGACCATCAAGACCATGCTCGAGCTGGAGGGCGACTTCCTGGTCATCGGCGAGGCGGGCGACGGCGAGGAGGCCGTCCACATGGCCCGCAAGCTGCGGCCCGACGCCATCCTGATGGACATCAACCTGCCCAAGAAGGACGGCATCACCGCCGCCGGGGAGATACTGGCCGAGGTTCCGGCCCACATCGTCATGGTCTCCGTCGAGAGCGACCGGGAATACCTGCGCAAGGCGATGCAGGCCGGCGCCAAGGACTACCTGGTCAAGCCCTTCGCTTCCGAGGACCTGGCCCAGGCGCTGCGCCGGGGCTTCCGGGAGGGGGAGGGCGCCGGCGGGGGCGGACGCGGCCGGGGCAAGGTGATCACCGTCTTCAGCACCAAGGGCGGGGTGGGGAAGAGCACGATCGCCGCCAACCTGGCCATCGGTTTGACCATGAGCCAGGGGGACCTGGAGGTCGCCCTGGTCGACCTGGACCTGGAGTTCGGCGTCCTGTCGACCCTCCTGGGGGTCAAGCCGCGGGCCAGCATCGTCGATCTCTGCCGCATGCCCGACACGCTGACCCAGTCCCACGTGCGCGAAGCCCTGGCGCCGGTGCCCAACGCCCCCCTCTCCCTGCTGGCGGCGCCGCCCCTGCCCCACCTGGCGGCGGAGGTGGACGGCGACGCCCGGGCCGACCGCACCCGCAATTACGTCGAGGAGATACTCTGCGCCCTGCGGGAGGGCTGGGACTATGTGGTGGTGGACACCGCGCCCAACTTCCGGGACGCCACCATGGCCGCCCTGGACCTCTCGGACCACATCCTGGTGGTGACCACCCCGGACATCCCTTCCCTGCAGAACACGGTGAAGGGCCTGAACATCCTGCTGAACCAGCTCGAGTTCAGCCGGGACAAGATACGGGTGGTCCTGAACCAGGTGGACGAACACCACGGCCTGAGCACGGCGGAGGTGGGGCACGCCCTGGACTTCCCGGTGTGGTTCTCCCTGCCCATCGACCGGACGGTGGTGACGGCGGCCAACGTCGGCCAGCCCCTGCTGTCCCGCCGCAACCGGAGCCAGGTGGGGCTGCAGATCGGGCGCATGGCCGACGCGCTGCTGGAGAAGCTGGGGGCGGCCGACGCCGGCGCGGACGGGGGTCCTCGGGCGGCGGCCGGCGAGGACCGGCCTCCGGCCGGGAGCAGGGCGGAGGAACGCCGGGGCGGGTTCGGGCTTTTGGGCCGGCTGCGGGCTTCCAACGCCCGCTAGGGGTGGCGCGGCGCCTCGTTGTGCGCTGTGATCGCTGTATCCTCCGGGAGTTGTGGCTGACGCTGGGCGCACCGCTTCACAAGGCGCCGGCGCCAACGGGTTCATTAAGGAGGATGTTTTCGTGTCGACGCTCTATAACCGGATGAAGGACCGGGCGCGCGAGGGGGCCGACGCCGCCGGACCGGACCTGGCGGCGCGCCTGCCATCCCCTCTGCGCAACCAGCCGCCGGCCAAGGGGCAGGCGCCCCGGGGGCGGACCGCCTACGCCGACCGGCACCGGGAACTGAAGAACCGCATACAGCTCCGCCTGATCGAGGAGATGGACGCGGCCACCCTGTCCGCGGGACGCTCGCTGTCGCCGGAAAAGAAACAGGAGATCAAGGACCGCATCCTCGGCTATCTCAACGAGGAGTCCGACTTGGCCCTCTCCGAGCGCTGGGAGGTCGCCGAGGCCCTGCTGGCGGAGATCCTGGGCTTCGGCCCCATCCAGCCCCTCCTCGACGACCCGGAGGTCAGCGAGATCATGATCAACGGTCCGCGCCAGGTCTACGCGGAGCGCAGGGGGCGGCTGGAATTGACGGGCGTGCAGTTCGAGGACGACCGGCAGGTGATGCACCTGATCGAGAAGATCGTGGCGCCGATCGGGCGGCGCATCGACGAGTCCAGCCCGATGGTCGACGCCAGGCTGCCGGACGGCTCGCGCGTCAACGCCATCATCCCCCCCCTGTCCCTGAAGGGGCCGGCGGTGACCATCCGCAAGTTCTCCAAGGACCCGCTGACGATTCAGGACCTGATCCGTTTCGGCACCCTCACTCCCGAGATGGCCCTCTTCCTTGAGGCCTGCGTCAAGGCGCGGTTGAACATCGTCGTCTCCGGCGGTACCGGCAGCGGCAAGACGACCACCCTCAACGTCCTCAGTTCCTTCATCCCCGAGGACGAGCGCATCGTGACCATCGAGGACGCCGCAGAACTGCAGCTCCGCCAGGAGCACGTCGTCTCCCTGGAAACCCGGCCGGCCAACGTGGAGGGCAGGGGGGAGGTCTCCATCCGCCAGCTGGTCAAGAACTCCCTCCGCATGCGCCCCGACCGCATCGTGGTCGGCGAGGTGCGCGGCGGCGAGGCCCTAGACATGCTCCAGGCGATGAACACCGGCCACGACGGCAGCCTCACCACGGGCCATGCCAACACGCCGCGCGACATGCTCTCCCGCCTCGAGACCATGGTCCTGATGGCGGGGATGGAACTGCCGGTGAAGGCCATCCGGGAGCAGATCGCCTCGGCCATCGACCTCATCGTCCAGACGGCGCGCCTCAAGGACGGCAGCCGCCGCATCACCCACGTGACCGAGGTGCAGGGGATGGAGGGCGAGGTCATCGTGCTGCAGGACATATTCCGCTATCACCAGCTCGGGATCGACGCGGAGGGCAGGATCATCGGCGAATTCCGCCCCACCGGGATCAGGCCCAAGTTCTACGAGAAGCTGCTGGCCGCCGGGATCGCCCTGCCGCCGGGGCTCTTCGGCCAGGCGCAGGGGTGATGGGGTTTGCTGTGGGCAGTCGCGGGTTTGATCTTCCTGGCGGCCTTTTACGCGGCTTACAGCATCGCGGCCTACCTGGACGGCCGGCAGCGGCGCTCACCCCTGGACGAGCGCCTGGAGGAATTGCACATATCCCGGGTGAGACTCCAGACGGAGGCCCTGCTCCGGAATTCGTCCGGCGCCGCGGCGCCGGAGGAGGGGCCGGAGGGCGAGGTTCCCGGTTCGGATTCGCCGCTCAAGGTGTTGGTCCAGGTCAGGCGCCTGCTGGGCCGGACCGAGGCGCGGCTGGCACGCCGCGGCCTGAACAAACGGATCGAGCACCGCCTGCGGCAGGCGGGCCTGCGGCTGCGGGCGTCGGAGTTCCTGGCCCTGCGCGCGGTGTCCGCCGTCCTGGCGGGGTTGCTGGCCCTGTTCCTGACCGGGCAGCCTGTTCTCCTCCCCGTGTGCGCCGTCCTCGGCTACTGGCTGCCCCAGATCCACGTGGAACGGGTCGTGCAGAAACGTCTCAAGAAATTCGGCGAACAGCTACCCGAGGCTCTCACGGTCATCGCCAACTCCCTGCGGTCGGGCTACTCGTTCCTGCAGGCGGTCGACGTGGCGGCCGGGGAGTTGCCCGACCCGATCGCCGCGGAGTTCCGCCAGGTCGTCAGGGAGACCCAGGTGGACATCCCCCTCGAGGACGCCATGGCCAACCTGCTGGGGCGGGTACCGAGCCCGGAACTGCAATTGGTGGTCACCGCCGTCCTGATCCAGCGCCAGGTGGGCGGCAACCTGGCCAACCTCCTGGACCAGGTCAGCGAAACCCTGCGCCAGCGCATCCGTTTCCACGGCGAGGTCAAGGCCCTGACGGCTCAGGGCCGGATGTCGGGGTGGGTCGTGAGCCTCCTGCCGGTCGGCCTGGGGCTGTTCATGTACATGATGAATCCCGAATACATCGGTCTCCTTTTCAAGGATCCCGTGGGGCAGGTCATGCTCGGCGGCGCCGTGTTGATGGAACTGGCGGGCGGGCTGATCATCCGCCGCATGGTGCAGATTGAGATGTAAACCTTGTAATAAGTTTTAGGGGATACGGCAGCATGTTGCACCAAGGCGAGTCCGGCAACGACCTTGATGGCGGCCGGAGGGTTGCACCGTCCTCCCGATGGATGACCGGCGGTGGGGAGGGGGATACGGCAGCATGTTGCACCAAGGCGAGTCCGGCGTCATAGCGTTTGCAATGAAACGCTGTCCAAGAAAGGACGGTGCCTGAAAATGCTCGTTTATATCATCGTCCTGCTGGTTTTTGCCGGCGCCGCCTCCCTGGCGGCCTACGTCCTCGCTCCGAACGAGGAGCAGGTCCTGATGCGCATGCGGGTCCGCGAACTGCGGCTGGCGGCCACGGACCCGGACGCCGTCGTCGACGCCGAACTCAGCCAGCCGCTGACCAGGCGGCTGCTGGCCCCCATGGCCGAGAACCTGCACCGCGCCCTCCTTGGGCGGACGCCGCAGGGGATGCGGGACGCCATCCGGGCCAGGCTGAGGGAGGCGGGCGACCCGATGGGCGTCGGCTCGTACCTGGCCCTCCGGCTCTATGCCGCTGCCCTGGTCGGGTTGGTGCTGATCCTGCTGGCCGGCCCATCCCTGTCCAGGCAGTGGGGCTGGCCCGGCACCCTGGCGCTCGGGTTTTTCGGGGGGTACTCGGCCAGCGTCATCCCGAGCTTCTGGCTCGGGCGCGTGATCGCGGCCCGCAAGAAGGCCATCCAGGACGCCCTGCCCGACGTCCTCGACCTGCTCTGCGTTTCCGTGGAAGCCGGCCTGGGCCTGGACGGGGCCATACAGAAGGTCACCGAGCGACTTCCCGGGCCGCTGGCGGACGAACTCGGCCACACCCTGAAGGAGGTCAACCTGGGCAAGACGCGGGAGGAAGCCTGGCGCAACCTGGCCGCGCGGGCCAACGTCCCCGACCTGAATGTGGTCGTTTCCGCCCTCCTCCAGGCGGAGAAGCTGGGGGCCAGCATCTCCACCGTCCTGCGGGTGCAGGCGGAGGACATGCGCGAGCGCCGGCGCCAACGGGCGGAGGAAAAGGCCCGCCAGATCCCGATCAAGCTGCTGTTCCCCTTGATATTCTTCGTGTTCCCCGCCCTCTTCGTGGTCATCCTCGGTCCGGGGGCCATTCAAATCATGCGCACCATCATGCGCTAGATTTGATGCATGGGGGGAATATTTCGATGGCGGACCGCCCCCATCATGGCGCCCCGGTCACCGGGGTGCGCGGGGGCGCACCTCCCGACTCAATTCTTATCTCACCCCGCCCCGGTTCCTGATCGACCTTAGCGCTATCGCCACCAGTCCCCGTTTGGTCGCAACCATATTAGAGCCTGTCGCATAACCCCCGGTTGGTTGAAGGATTCCACCCCCTGGATGGCC
>DYIH01000043.1:5539-10637 GCA_020723785.1 Thermaerobacter marianensis | reverse complement strand
AAAAGTGCCAGGGCCGGGTCGCAGCCGGCCAGCACCACGGTCCGCTCGGCCAAGCCGGCGTCATCGTGCAGCCGCACGCGCACCTCGCCGCCCCCCCCGCCCAAGGCCACGCCGTCCGCCGGGTAGAGGGAAACCCGCACGGCCTCGCCGGCCACCAGCGGGTACGCCATCAACCGCCCGCCCATCCTGGACAGCCGCACCCTGGTGCCGGGCGCCACGCCGGCGACGCCGCAAGGAACGGCCTCCACGACCTGCGGCTCCCCTTCCAGGTCGAAGAGGTCCTCCACCCGGCAGCCGAGGGCGCGCGCCAGGCGCAGGGCCACCCCGACGGACGCCGAAACCAGCCCGGCCTCGATCCCGCCGATCGTCTGCCGCGTCACACCGGCCCGCTCGGCCAGCTCCTGCTGGGACAGGCCGCGCTCCAGGCGGCGCGAACGCAGGTTGTTGGTGACGTTCTGCTCGCCTCTCATATCCGCTTCCTTGTGCCCAATTATCTTTACATTTGTAAATTTAACTTGCCTGAAAGGCGGTCGTCAAGGTCATGACGCCCGTCTGCGCGGCCCATTCCACAAATGTGGCGCTCACTGCCTGACGGGGCCGGATGGCGATGGGGGCCGAGCGAATACGGGTCACGAACAGGCGCCGCCCGCCCATCCTTCCGCCGCCTTAACGCTTTCCGCCGGGACCCCGTAGGTGTCCGTCCACTCCGCAACACCCGCCTTGCGGATCATTCCCTCCAGCACGTCCGCCAATTGATCCAGGGGAACCCGCTCCAGGACCTTCTCCCCGCAGCGCCCGCCGGGGCCGTAGCGGCCGCCCCGGTAAACGTTGGCCGCGTCCACCAGCCGCCCGTCCACCCTGGCCTTCGCTCCCTCCAGGCCGATGTGCCCGATGTGGTGCTGGCCGCAGGAATTGGGGCAGCCGGACATGTGGATGCGCAGGGGCGGCGCGCCCGGGCCGAGGCGCCGCTCCAGTTCCTCCACCAGGGCCAGGGCCGTGCCCTTGGTGGGAATGACGGCGAAGTTGCAGAACTCCTCCACCCCGGTACAGCAGACCAGGCGGCGCGCCAGCGGCCCCGGATCCACGCGGAAGGCCCGCAGCAGGTCCTCCCGCAGGAGCGCCGGCACCGATTCCTCGGGGACGTTGGGCAGGATGATGTTCTGATCGGCCGTCAGGCGGATCTCGCCACTGCCGTAGGTTTCGGCCAGGCGGCAGAGTTCCCGCAATTGGCCGGCGGTCGTGCGTCCGACCGGGACGTGCAGGCCGACGTAGCACAGGCCGGGCTGCTTTTGGCGGTGCACGCCCAGGTGGTCGCCGCGGCGCTCGCGCTCCAGGGGGCGGCCGGCCGGGGGCAGCCGCCGGTCCAGCCGCCGCTCGAGTTCCCCCCGGAACCGCTCCAGGCCCCAGTCCTCAAGGAGAAAGGCCAGGCGCGCGCGGGTGCGCTGCTCCCGGGGGCCGTGATCGCGGAAGATCTCCACGATCCTCAGGCAGACCTCGACCGCCTCCTCCGGCCGGACAAAGGCGTTCAGCGGGCGGGACAGGACTTGGTAGGGACCGCCCAGGGCGCCGCCGACCGCCACGTTGAACCCGACCGCCCCGCCCACCTCGCCCCCCAACTCCGCCGGGGTAAGGCCTATGTCTTGAATGTCGGCGTGGCCGCAGTCCTCCCGGCACCCGGTGATGGAAACATTGAACTTCCGTGGCAGGTTGCTGTAAGCTTTTTTACCGGTCAGGATGGCCTCGGTCAGATCGCGCACCAGCCCGGAGGCGTCCAGCGCCTCGTCGGCATCCAGGCCGGCCAGGGGGCAGCCGACCACGTTGCGCACGTTGTCCATCCCCGTCTGCAGCGGGCTCAGCCCCACCTCGTGGAGGCGGTCGAAGACGTCGGGAACGTCCTCGATGCGCAGCCAGCGAACCTGGATGCCCTGCCGGGTGGTCAGGTCGGCCCGGCCGCGCCCGTACTCCTCGGCGATGCCGGCGACGGCCCGCAGCTGCTCTACGTCGAGGATGCCGTTGGGGACGCGGACGCGCAGCATGAAGGTGCCGGCCGCCCGGGCGCGATAGAAGAGGCCGTACCACTTCATGCGGTCCAGGTCCTCGGCGGGGATGGCGCTCTGGCCCCGGGCATACCGGTAGATGTCGCGGCGGACGTCCAGGCCGTCCTTCTCGTGCTTGATCCGCTCGAACCTGTTGCCGTCCAGCGCCCGGCGGGAAACCTTGACGCGCATTCGCCACCACTCCTTGCCGTTGCGGGAATCGAACCGCCGGCGACGCGTCGGCGGCGCCGTCCTCCGCCCGCGCGGCCGGCGAAAAGCGGAGGCGCCCTCTCCGGCGTGGGAGATGCCGGAAGAGGGCGCCATTGCCCGGCCTGCCGCGTTGCAGGCGAAGGGTTATTCTGGGGTCTATTCTAACAATGACCGATCATTGTGGCAAGTAACTTTGGCAGGTTATTTGACAGTTTGGAATTATCATTGTCAGCTTTTTGGTAGGTTTCGGCTACCTGGCTGCGCCTGACCGGGGAATGACGGCCTGGCCGCGCTCGGCCAGCATTTCCTCCGCCACTTGGCGGTCGTTGAAGGGGATGTGCTCGTCCCCGATGACCCATTCCGTCTCATGCCCCTTGCCGGCAATGAGGACGACGGCGCCCGGGGTGGCTCGGGCAATGGCGGCCCGGATGGCCTCGCGCCGGTCCAGGATGACGGAATAGCCGTCGACGCCCTTGCCGCCGGCCCGCACGCCGGCCTCCACCTCGGTGGCGATGAGCAGCGGGTCTTCATCGTAGACGTTGTCCGAGGTGATGATGCAGTAATCGGCCAGCTCGGCGGCCACCTTGCCCATGAGGGGTCTCTTGAGCCGATCCTTGCGCCCCTCGCAACCAAAGACGGCAATCACCGACCCTTGGGCCGTCCGGCGGGCGATCTGCAGGACGTGGGTCAAGGCGTCGGGATTGTGGGCGAAATCGATGAGCACCCGGAACCCCTCGGCGCTCTCCAGCCACTCATAGCGGCCCGGCACCCGCTCGACGCGACCCAGGGCGGCCGCCGCCCGTCCCAGGTCCAACCCCTCGCCACGAGCCACCGCCAAGACGGCCAGGGCGTTATACACGTTGCATAAGCCGGGCAGGGCCAGGGCGACGCCGAGCGGCCGCTCCCCCACCGTCAGCCGGAAACGGGCTCCGGCGCCGCTCACGTCCACGTCCTGAGCCTGCAACTCCGCCCCGGGGTGCAGCCCGTAGGTGACGACCCGGGCCCGCGTCCCGGCGACCAGCCGTTCCGCGGCAGGGTCATCGCGGTTGATCACGGCGTACGGGGCCGGCTTTCCGCAGCCCCGTCCCAGGCCGGCGAACAGGCGTCCCTTGGCCGCCAGGTAATTGTCCATGTCCCCGTGAAAGTCCAGATGGTCGTGGGTCAGGTTGGTGAAGACCGCGGCGTCGAAGTGGCCGGGATCGACCCGCTGCAACGCCAGGGCATGGGAGGAAACCTCGACGACGGCGTACCGTCCCCCCCGGTCGGCGATCCGGCGGAGCATGGCTTGGAGCTCCGGGGCCTCGGGAGTGGTGCGCCCGGCGGGGCGGCTTTCGGTGATCAACTGGTAGTCGATGGTGCCAAGGCGGCCCACCGGTAGGCCGGCATCCCTCAGAACGGCTTCCAGCAGGTAGGTCACGGTCGTCTTGCCGTTGGTGCCGGTGACCCCGATCATCCGCAGCCGGCGGGCGGGATCGCCGTGGAAACGGGCGGCAAGCCGCCCCAGGGCCGCCCGCGGGTCCGCCACCCGGACCTGGGGTACGCAACCGGGCAGTTCCAGCCATTCTTGGACGACGAAAGCGGCGGCGCCCCGCCGGAGGGATTCCAGGGCGTAGCGGTGGCCGTCGTCCCGGCAGCCGGTGACGCACACGAACAGGTCCCCCGGCCGGACCTCCCGGGAGTCCCGGGCAAGGCCACGAATCTCCGCAGCCTGGTCGCCGCGCGTCTCGAAGCACTCCAGGGCCTCCAGCAATTCGCAGAGCCGCATGAGTCCAACCCCCGTATCGGCCGTGAACAACCACATGAAGCATTGGTGGCGTCAACGAACCTTATACGGGGATCGCCGCGGCTATGCCGGCGTCAGCGCTTGGACCAACTCCTTGAAGCGGCGGCCCCGCTCGCGGTAGTCGGTGAACATGTCGTAGCTGGCCGAGGCCGGGGAGAGGAGGACCACCTCGCCTGGCATCGCCAGGGACGCTGCCAGGTGGACAGCCTCGCCCAGGTCGCGGGCGGGGAGCACGTCCGGGCCGCCGGGGCCGGCCCCGGCGGCGGCTCTTTCCACGGCCTCCCTGATCTTGGGAGCCGTTTGGCCGAGCAGGATGAGCACGCGGACCCGCTCGGCTATCTTGAGGCCGAGTTCGTCATAGGGGATCTTTTTATCGTAGCCGCCGGCGATGAGAACGATGGGCGCGTCGAAGCTGTCCAGGGCGGCGGCGGTGCGGTCGGGGGCCGTGGCGATGGAGTCGTTTATGTAACGCACGCCGTTCAGTTCACGGACCGCTTCCAACCGATGCTCGACACCGGTGAAGCGCCGCACCACCGGCCAGGCGCGGGCCGCCGGCACGCCGCAGGCGGCGGCGATCGTCACGGCGGCCAGGACGTTCTCCACGTTGTGGGCGCCCGGCAGCGGAATCTCATCCACCGGCCCGGCGGCCTCCTCCCGCCCCTCCCAGCGTACCACCACCCGGTGGTCGCGGAGGAACGCCCCTTCCGCCACCTCCCGGCGCCGGCTGAAGAAGGCCGCCCGCCCGCCGCCCAGGCCCGCGCAGGCGGCCGCCGACGGGTCGTCGGCGTTCAGGACGGCCACGTCACCCGGCACCTGGAAGCGGATGACGTTCTTCTTCGCCTCCACGTACTCCTCCAGGGAGGCATGAACGTCCAGGTGGTTGGGCCGGATGTTGAGGAGGACGCCGACGTGAGGGCTCTTGGCCAGCATCTGCAGTTGGAAGCTGGAGAGTTCCAGCACCACCAGGTCCGCGGGCGTCATCTCTTCAAGCCGCAAGAGGAGCGGCGTGCCGATGTTGCCCCCGACGAAGACGCGCCGGCCCGTCTCGCCCAGCAGGAGGCCCGCCAGG
>DYIH01000043.1:1259-5529 GCA_020723785.1 Thermaerobacter marianensis | reverse complement strand
GTGGTGGTCGTCGTCTTGCCGGCGCTGCCGGTGATGCCGATGATGGGCGCCGGGCAGAGGTCGAAGACCAGGCCGGCCTCGCTGTGCACCACGGCGCCGGCCCGCCGGGCGGTGGCGATCTCCGGGAAGTCCTTCCTCATCCCCGGGGTCAGGAAGAGGACGTCGAACCGCTCTTCGGCGAGCGATCGCAGGTAATCGGGCCCCAGGCGCCATTCGTCGACCAGGCCGCTCAGCTCCGCAAAGACCGGGCCGAGTTCTCCCGGCGTCCGGCGGTCAAAAGCGGTGACCCGGGCGCCGTGCCGCGCCAGCCAGCGGATCACGGCCTGGTTGCTCACCCCCAGGCCGACGACGGCGACCCGCCTGCCCCGATACTCCCGACCGGCCACCCCGCCCCCTCCCTCCGCGCTCTGCCGTGGTTGCGGCTGATCAGATGTTCCTGGATTCATTCACGTTACAGTCTATCCCCTTGCTTCGCTTCCCACAAGGCTTGAGCAAAGGGGACACCCCGTCAATAGACTGTTCAGCGTAGACGGCCGCGGGGAGGTTTCACTCGTGGAACCAGTCGATGCCGTGAGAAACCGGAAAACCGTCGCGACACAGGCCGTGACAGCCGCGGCCCGCGCGAGGGGCGCCGAGGCGGAGGCGTTCGCCGCGGCGCCGGACCAGCGCCGCACACCCCTCTGGGACGCCCTTGCCGGCTATGTTCGGGACGGTGTGACAAGGTTCCACATGCCCGGCCACAAGGGCGGACCCGGCATCCACCCCATGCTGAAGGATGCCCTGGGAGAGGCCGTCTTCGCCATCGACGTGACGGGAGTCGAGGGGCTGGACGACCTGCACGAACCGGGGGGCGTCCTCCGCGAGGCCCAGGCCCTGGCGGCCCAGGCCTTCGGCGCTGACCGCTCCTTCTTCCTGGTGAACGGCACCTCGGCCGGTGTCCAGGCCATGATCCTCTCCCTCTGCCGGCCCGGCGACAAGCTCATCCTGTCCCGCAACATGCACAAGTCGATCATGGCCGGGGTCATCCTCAGCGGCGCCCATCCGGTCTTCGTCGCCCCCGAGGTGGAAGCGCGGCTGGGCATGGCCCTGGGTCCGGATCCGGAACGGGTGCGGACCGCCCTGGGGCGCCACCCGGACGCCCGCGGGGTGCTCCTGGTGAACCCGACTTATTATGGCGTCGCCGGACGCCTCGCCCCAATCGCGGAAACGGCCCATGCCCGGGGCATGGCTCTCCTGGTGGACGAAGCCCACGGCCCCCACTTCCGCTTCCACCCCGACCTGCCGGAACCGGCCCTGGTATGCGGCGCCGACGCCTGCGCCCAGGGGATGCACAAGATCCTGGGCGGTATGACCCAGGCCTCCATCCTGCACGTTCGTGGCCGCCGCCTGGACGTGGACCGGCTCGAGGCCGTGCTGCGCCTGTTGCAGAGCACAAGCGCCTCTTACGTTCTGATGGCCTCGCTGGACGTCGCCCGCATGCAGGCGGCCACCGCCGGTCGGGAGATGATCGGCCGGGCGCTGGCCCTCGCCCGGGTTTCGGGGAGGATATCCTGGGCCGGCCGGGCGCCGCGGCGCTGGACGCCACCAAGGTGACCGTCACCGTCCGCGAACTGGGCCTCACCGGCCAGCAGATGGAACAGATACTCCGTTACCGCTATCGCATCCAGCCGGAGATGTCCGACCTGTTCAATGTCCTTTTCATCATCGGGCCCGGTAACGGACCGGAGGACGTGGAGCGTCTCGTGGCCGCCCTCGCCGACGTCAGCCGCCGGGCCGCGGCGTTCCGCAGGCCGGAGAACGCAGCGGTCCTGGCCGCCGCCGAGCGCCACGGCGCCCTACCCCCGCCACCGGAACTGGCCTGCCTGCCGCGGGAGGCCTTCACCGCCCCGGCGCGGCCTGTCCCCTTGGCGCAGGTCGTGGGGCGCGTCTGCGCGGAGATCGTCACCTGCTACCCGCCGGGCATCCCGATCATCTGCCCCGGCGAGCGAGCGACCCCCGAGGTCGCCGCCCACCTGGACGTCGTCCGCCGGGCCGGGCTGCGCGTCTCGGGGCCGGCGGACCCGTCCCTGGAGACCCTGCGGGTGCTGTGAGCCGGGCGCCGACCGCCGCACGGCATCCCGCCGGGCACACCGCGGGCGCGTCCAGCAGTCCCGCTCGATAGACGCTGCGGAGGCGAGGAACCGGAATGAAGGCCAAGGTGACCAACGCATGGTCGGTGGTGGCCGGCGCCGCCGAAGCCGGCCGCCCCGGCCAGACCCGCGTCGTCATCGAGTCGACCGCCCCCCCGGCGGGCTGCCGGTTGAGCCGGCCATTCCCAACCCGGTGGACGCTGGAACTGGGGGGCCTCTCCCTCAACATGCCGGCCGGGAGCCTGTCCGTCCGGGACGGGCTGGTGAGCGAGTTCCTCCTGGCCGAGGCGGCTCCCGACCGGGTCCGGATCGACGTCTTCCTGGAACATCCGACCGAGGCCCGAGTGGAGATCCGGGACGGGCTGCCGGTCCGCACCGTCCTCCACCTGGACCGCGCCCCCGTCCAACGAATCCTGGGCGGACGGATCGTCGCCATCGACCCGGGCCACGGCGGCGCGGATGCAGGGGCGCGCGGGCCGGTCAACCTGATCGAGAAGGACGTCGTCCTGCAGATCGCCAAGCGGCTCGCCGCCTGGCTGGCGGCCTCCGGCGCCCGGCCAGTCCTCGTCCGGACGGACGATGAGGACGTCCCCGCCCGGGAACGGGTCCGCCGCGCCGCCGATGCCGGCGCCGAGTGCCTGGTCAGCCTGCATACGGGCCACGCCACGCGGAGGGAGGTCGCCGGCACTCGTGCCCTGTTCCCGCCCGGGTCGCCGGAAGGGCGGGCTTTGGCCGAGTGCCTGCACCGCGGCGTGGTCGGCAGGATCGGCCGGCCCGACCGCGGCGTGGTCGGGGACGAGCGGGCGCTGCCCGGCCCGCTCCCCTGCCCGGCCGCCCGCGTCGAGGTCGTCTGCATCGCCAACCCCCTGGAGGAAGGCTGGCTGCGCAGCCCCGTGTTCAAGGACCGGGCAGCCCAGGGTCTCTGCAACGGCCTCCAGGACTATTTCGCCCGGCGGGCCGGGTTCCCAACGGAGCGACGCCCCGCCGGGGCCGCAAAGGAGGGCCGGCCGCGACCGGCGCCCGCCGCGCCGGCGGGATGGGCGGCCTTACACGCGTGAACGCCCACCAGATCCCCATCCGTACCCGCCTGATCACTCACCGGGACGACCTGCCGGCCGTCGTGGCCGAATACGTCCGGGACGTCGCCGAGCCCGGGGACATCATCGTCGTCTCGGAGTCGGTGGCGGCCATCGCCCAGGGCCGGGCCATCCCGCCCGAAAAGGTGCGCCCCTCCCTTCTGGCCCGCTTCCTCTGCCGCTTCGCCACGAAAGACGGCAGCCTGGCCACCCCGGCGGCGATGCAGCTGGCCATCCAAGAGGCCGGCGCCGGGCGCGTCCTGATGGGGGCCGCGGCGGCCCTGGCGGGGAAAGTCCTGGGCCGGAAGGGATGGTTCTTCTACGTCGCCGGCCGGCGCCTGGCCCAGATCGACGACATCGCCGGCACGATCCCGCCCTACGACGCCTGCATCGTGCTGGGACCCAAGGACCCGCAAAAGCTGGCCGAGGCGATCAAGGCGGCCACCGGGATCGACGCCGCCATTGCCGACGTCAACGACATGCGCCGGGCCGACATCCTGGCCTGCACCGCGCCGGTGCCCCCGGCGGAACTGGCCGCCTGCCTCCTCGGCAACCCCGGCGGCAACGACGACCAGCAGACGCCGATCGTCATCGTGCGGCCGTGGCCGTGAATTGTGCATGAGTCGCGCAAGCCCGATCGTCTCTCACCGCCCCTCTCCGGCGAACCACCGTTCCAGCCCCTGCACGACGGCCTCCGCCAGCCGGTCGCGCCAGGCCGCGTCCCGCAGCCGCGCCCGATCCCCGGGGTTGGAGACGAAGCCCACCTCCACCAGCACCGCCGGCAGGCGGTTCTCCCGCAGGACGAAGAGGTCGGCGGCCAGGGCCTCCCGGTAGTTCTCCGGATGGACGCGCACCAGCTCCTCCTGGATGAGGAGAGCCAGGCGCCGGCTTTCGGCCGACCTGGGGTCGTAGAAGGTCTGGGCGCCGAACTGGGACGGGTCGGGGAAGCTGTTGGCATGCACGCTTACGAACACCTCGGCCCCGCCGGCGTAGGCCAGGCCAAGGCGGTGGGCCAGGTCCTTGCGGTCCTCCTCGTGGTGCTCATGGTCGTCGTGGCGGGTCAGG
>DYIH01000043.1:0-1249 GCA_020723785.1 Thermaerobacter marianensis | reverse complement strand
CCCGCCGGGCCACGTCCAGGTTGATCTCCTTCTCGAGCAGGCCCTCGCCGGGGTGGTGCACACCGCCGTCCGGCCCGCCGTGCCCGGCGTCGACGGCGACCGCCTTCCCCCGCAGCGGGCTGCCCTGGGCCGGGGCCATGGCCACCACCGCGTAGACCCCTTCCCCCACTCCGGCCACGCCCAGGAGCACCGCGGCATAGATTAGAACGGGCCAGGGGAGATAAAACATCCAGAGCTGCCTGCGGCGCACGGGACCACCACCCCGCCGCACCTTATGGGCGCGGGGGCGCGTCCTATGCCGGCGGGACGCCGCTGACGCCAAACCCGTTTGGACCGCATGCCGCTCTTGCCGCGCTCGGGATGACCTGCCGGTGGCCCGGGCTCGGGCTATGGTAGAATAGATCACGGAGGTGCGAAAATGCCCGACAGGAGCCACGGAAAAAGGTCTATTCCGGCCGATGCGTTCCGGCGTTGGTTTTCCGGACAACGGGCGGCGGCGGAGGTCATCGCCGAGGAACGCCGCCGGTGGCTGACCAGGTTGGATCGGGAAACGGCGCTGCGCCTCTACCTGGAACTCGTGTCACTGCCGGGCTCGGACCGGCGGGAGACGGCTCCGTCACCCGTTCTCGCCGCCATGCGCCAGGCGACCTCCAGAAAAAGCCATGACGTGGGATAGGCCTCCGTCTCCCGTTGAAGCGGTGGTGGAGGTCGCCTCTTTTCTGGAATCGATCCGCATCCCCTACGCGATCATCGGCGGCCTGGCCGTCCAGCACTGGGGCGAACCCCGAGCGACGCGGGACGTGGACATCACCGTCATGGTCCCGGCGGAATCCGTCGATGCCTTCCTTCACCAAGCCACCCACCGGTTCCAGCCCCGGCTCGTCGACGCCGTGGAATTCGCCCGTCGCTCCCGCGTACTGTTGATCCAAGCCGGAAACGGCATACCGATCGACCTCTCCCTCGGCGTTCCGGGTTATGAGGAAGAGGTCATGGAGCGGGCGGTCACCGTCCCTTGGCCGGGTGGGAAGACGGTGCGGATCATCGGCTGCGAGGACCTGATCATTCACAAGTGCGTGGCGGGCCGGCCCAGGGACCTGGAGGACGTCCGCAGCATCCTCCAACGGCAGCAGGGACGGGTGGACGTTGCCTATATCCGGCGGTGGCTCCAGGAGTTCGCCACCCTGGTGCCCGAACAGGACGTCGCCGGTCGGTTCGAGGCCGCGCTTGCCTCCTCGCTGGGAGGTTGAGT
>DYIH01000042.1 GCA_020723785.1 Thermaerobacter marianensis | reverse complement strand
CGGCCCGGTTCTTCTCCGGGTTGGGAGTCGGGGACTTCGTGAGAACCTTCGGTTACTTCTACAGCACGGCGGCCGGGGTGGCCGACTGGGCGCCGGCCAGCCAGGCCTTGGCCGAACGGGAGGGGCTGGCGGCCCACGCCGAGGCGGTACACCTTAGATCGGCAAAGGGGATGCGGTAGGATGTTGCATCAGGGCACACCGGCATCGAACCGTATGGCGCCCGGAGGCTCGCAATATCATCCCGATCGGCGATACTCGCCGAGGTAAAGGGACACGGCAGGGGGTAAGGAGGCGAAGCCATGAACCGGACGGCGGAGGTGGAGCGCGCGACGAAGGAGACGTCCATCCGCGTGGCCCTGGACCTGGATGGGCAAGGCCGGACGTCGATCACCACGGGCCTGCCCTTTTTCGACCACCTGTTGGACGCCTTCGGGCGGCACGCCCTCTTCGATCTCGAGGTGCAAGCCCAGGGCGACCTGGACGTGGACGGGCACCACACGGTCGAGGATGCGGGCATCGTCTTGGGGCAGGCCCTGACCCGCGCCCTTGGCGACCGGGCGGGCATCCGGCGGTTCGGCTGGTGCGTCCTGCCGATGGACGAGGCCCTGGTGATGGTTTCCCTGGACCTGTCGGGCCGGTCCTACCTGGCCTGGGACGTGTCCCTGGCGCCGCGCGCCTTCGGGGGTTTCCACACCGAGCTGGCCGTCGAATTCTGGCGGGCGCTGGCCGGTCAGGCCGGCTTGACTCTGCATGTGCGGCGGCTGGCCGGGGAAAACAGCCACCACGTCCTGGAGATAACCTGGAAAGCCGTGGCGGTGGCGCTGGCCCAGGCGGTGTCGCGCGACGCCCGCATCGCCGGCCCGCTTTCGACGAAAGGGGTGCTCTGACCCTGGAACCGCTGATCGCCGTGACCGATTACGGCATGGGCAACCTGCGCAGCGTTCGGAACGCCCTGGAATCGCTCGGCGCCCGGGTGCGGATGGCCGCCCGCCCGGGCGACCTGGCCGGTGCCGTCGGCGTCGTGGTGCCCGGTGTCGGCGCCTTCGCCGACGCCATGGCCCGCCTGGCCGAGACCGGGCTGGACGCGGCCATCAGCGCCGTGGTGGCGGAGGGGCGGCCGCTCCTCGGCATCTGCCTGGGCATGCAGGTGCTGTTCGAGGAGAGCGAGGAGGGGGCGGGCGGCCCCGGTCTGGGCCTGCTGCCGGGCCGGGTGCGGCGGCTGCCCGCGGGGCGAAAGGTCCCCCACATTGGCTGGAACACGGTCGCCTGGGAAGGGGAGCCACCCCTCTTCCACGGCTTGGTTGCGCCGGCCTACTTCTATTTCGTCCACTCCTACTATTGCCCGCTTCCGGAGGAAGGCGCCTACGGCGCGGCGCGCTGTGATTACGGCGTGCCCTTCGCGGCGGCCGTCTGGCGGGACAACCTGTGGGGCGCCCAGTTCCACCCGGAGAAGAGCGGACGGGCCGGGCTGGCCGTCCTGCGCAACTTCCTGGACCGCTGCGGCGGCGAGGCGGGTGGCGGCAGGTTCGCAGCGGGTGCCGGGGCCGGTGCGGGTGGCGCGGCGGGGGGGGCGGCATGATCATCATCCCGGCCATCGACCTGCGGGGCGGGCGGTGCGTGCGCCTGACCCAGGGGCGGTACGACGAGGAGACGGTCTACGCCGACGACCCGGCCGCCGTCGCCCGGGAATGGGTGCGCCAGGGGGCGCAGCGGATCCACGTCGTCGACCTGGACGGGGCCAGGGAGGGGCGGCCGGTCAACCTGGGCGCGGTACGGGCCGTCTGCGCCGCGGCGGCGCCGGTGCCGGTGCAGGCGGGGGGCGGCATACGCAGCCCGGCCGACCTGGAGGCGGTCTTCGCCGCGGGGGCGCGCTGGGCGATCCTGGGGACGAGGGCCATCCAGGATGAGGCCTTCCTGCGCGAGGCCCTGCAAAGGTACCCGGGGCGGGTGCTGGTCAGCCTGGACGTCAGGGACGGCCGGCTGGCGGTGGCCGGCTGGCTGGAGACGGCAGGGCCGGCCCTGGAGGAGGCCGCCGCCCGGCTGGCGGTGCTGGGGGCGCGGCAGGTGGTGGTCACCGACGTCAGCCGCGACGGCACCCTGGGCGGGGTCAACGCCGGCCTGGTGGCGGCCGTGGCCGCCCGCGGGTTGGAGGTCATCGCCGCCGGCGGCGTCTCCTCGGTCGAGGACGTGGCGCGGCTCAAGGCCCTGGCGCCGCGCGGCGTGGCCGGCGCCATCGTCGGCAAGGCCCTCTACGCCGGGCGGCTGACCCTGCCCGCCGCCCTGGAGGCGGCCCGTGAGGCGGATCCGGAGGCGGCCCGGGCGAACCACCCCGACGCGGCGCCCCGGCGGACCGCAGGAGCGCCCCGGCGGACCGTCGGGAGCCCTGCCGCGGGTTCGTCGGGCGCCCCGCAGCCGGGGCTGGCCCGGCGCATCATCCCCTGCCTGGACGTCAAGGACGGCCGGGTGGTCAAGGGGGTCGGGTTCCTCGACCTGCGGGACGCCGGCGACCCGGTGGAGCTGGCCGCCGCCTACGACGCCGCCGGGGCCGACGAACTGTGCTTCCTGGACATCTCCGCTTCCCACGAGGGGCGGCGGACCCTGCTGTCGGTCGTGGAACGGGTGGCCGCCCGGGTCTTCATCCCCCTGACGGTGGGAGGAGGCATCGGCAGCGTGGAGGAGATCCGCGGCGTCCTGCTGGCCGGCGCCGACAAGGTGTCCATCAACAGCGCCGCCGTGCGCGACCCGGAACTGATCCGGCAGGGGGCGCGCCGCTTCGGCAGCCAGTGCATCGTCCTGGCCATCGACGCCCGCCGGACCGGTCCCGGACGGTGGGAGGTCTACACCCACGGCGGTCGGCGTCCCACCGGCCTGGACGCCGTTGAATGGGCCCGGCGGGGCGTGGACCTGGGCGCCGGTGAGATACTGCTCACCAGCATGGACGCCGACGGCACCTGTGCCGGGTACGACCTGGATCTGACGGCCCGCGTCTCCGAGGCGGTGGGCGTGCCGGTGATCGCCTCGGGCGGCGCCGGCGACCTGGGGCATCTGTACCAGGTGCTGACGGAGGGGAAGGCCGACGCCGCCCTGGCCGCGTCCATCTTCCATTACGGCCGGCATACCGTCGGCGAGGCCAAGGCCTACCTGGCGGAGCGGGGCGTGCCGGTGCGGCTGTAGCGCCGGCGCTGCCGCCGGAGCCCGGTTCGAGGGGGGAGCCGATTGTCCGAATCGTGGCTGGACCGTTTGAGATGGGACGAACGGGGCCTCGTCGCCGTTGTCGTGCAGGACGCCGATGGCGGCGAGGTGCTCATGCAGGCCTGGGCCGACCGGGAGGCGGTGGAGCGCACCTGCCGCGAGGCGCGGGCCTGGTTCTACAGCCGCAGCCGCCGGTCCCTCTGGCTCAAGGGCGAGACCTCGGGCAACGTCCTGGACGTGGAGGAGATCCGGTACGACTGCGACGGCGACACCCTCCTGTACGTCGTCCGGCCCAAGGGGCCGGCCTGCCATACCGGTGAGCGTTCCTGTTTCCATCGCACCGGCTGGCGGCGGGAGGGCGACGCGGCCGGGGAGGCCGGCCAGCACATTCTCCACGAACTGTACGCGCTGGTGCTGCAGCGGAAGGCGTCGCCGCCGCCGGGCTCGTACGTGGCGCGGCTGCTGGCGGACGGGCGGGACCGCATCCTGCAGAAGGTGGGCGAGGAGGCGGTGGAGGTCGTCATCGCCGGCAAGAGCGAGGACCGGCGGCGGCTGGTCGGCGAGCTGGCCGACCTGCTGTTCCACGCCACCGTGCTGCTCGGCGAGCGGGAGCTGCCCTGGGGCGAGGTCTTCGCCGAGCTGGAGAGACGGCGGCGGTAGGCAGGCGTAGGAAAGGGTGCATCGCGGGGCCCGCAACTTACAGGCGGTACGAAGGGAAGGGATTCATTGAACAGCCGTGTCGTCTACCGGGAACATGAAGACGTCCTGGAAATCAGCATCCCGGAAAAAAAGAACCTGTGGGGCAGGTTGATCGTCCCCCTGTGGCTCGGCTTCTGGACGGTTTACGGGTTGCAGGGATTTCCGGGTGCCTCCTGGGCCGTGCTCTGGGTGTTCGCCGAACTGTTGGGTCTCTACACCTGGCTATGGAACGAGTTGGGGGAGGAGGTGATCAGGGTCGGCGGGGGCACGTTGAGCGTCAAGCATGCCATTTTCGGGAGAGGTTTCACGAGGAGGTTTTCCGCCTCCATGGTGCGCGACCTCCGTGCCGCCGGGTTCTTCGAGCCCGATGCCGCCGCGCCGGTATCGGCCTCCCGGATGATCCTGAACCTGATGTCCTTCGGGTTCATCCTCCTGCCGGATTGGAGCCTGAAGCAGGGGACGGTGACGTTCAACTACGGGAAAAAGGTCTTCCGCATCGGCGCCAGGCTGACCAAGGAAGAGGCGCAGAATATGGTGGAGAAAATCAGGCCATACCTCCGGGAATCGCGACGCAAGACCGGGAAGGGGCGGTAGCTTTGGGCGCCGGCCTGCGCGGCCTGCTGGGCCTGTGGGCGGGAAAGTTGGCGATAGCCGCCAGCCGGACGCTGGGGCGGGGGGGCTCCAGCTTCCCCGGGCGGCTGGCGCGCCGCATCGCCCCGTCCCTGACCGCCTGGTTGGCCCGGCGCCAGCGGGCCGGTATCATGGCTGTCACCGGCACCAACGGCAAGACGACCACGGCCCGCATGCTGGCCGCCATACTGGGGCGGGCCGGGTACCGCGTCACCCACAACCGCTCCGGCGCCAACCTCCCGGGCGGGGTTACCGCCGCCCTCGTCGACGCAGCGCCCTGGTTACCCCGCAACGAACTCCCCGGGGGAGTCGGCCTGCTGGAGGTGGACGAGGCCGCGTTGCCACGCCTGGCAGGTGAGTTGCGGCCACGTGTCGTGGTGGTGACGAACTTCTTCCGTGACCAGCTCGACCGTTACGGGGAACTGGTCCATACCGTCGAATTGGTGCGGCGGGGTCTGGCGGAGGCTTGGCCGGCCGCTGTCCCGGGTGCCGGGGCGGGCGCCGTTCTCGAAAATGCGGCTGCGGTCGCGGACGTCGCGGTGGCCCCGACCGCCGTCCTCAACGCCGACGACCCGCTGGTGTCCTGGCTGGGGGAGGGCCACGGGGGGCAAGCCCTCTATTTCGGCGTGGCAGATCCCTCTCTGGGCGGGGCGGACCGTTCCCGGGCGGCCGACGCCCGGCACTGTGTACGATGCGGGTATCCATATGAGTACACCGCCGTCTTCTACTCCCATCTGGGCCACTACCGGTGCCCCGACTGCGGGCTGACCCGGCCCGACCCCGCCGTGGTCCTGGAACGCGCCGAGCCGGAGAGGGAGGGGTTCCGCGTGCGGATCGGCACCCCCCGGGGCGCCATCGAGGCCCTGGTGCCCGTCTCGGGATTGTACAACCTGTACAACGCCCTGGCGGCGACGGCGGCGGCCTACGCCTTCGGCGTGCCGCTGGAGGCCGTGGCGCAGGGGCTCGAGTCGTACACGGCCTCCTTCGGCCGCATGGAGACCCTGCCGGTGCGGGGTCGGGACATTGTCGTGGCCCTGGTCAAGAACCCGGCCGGATTCAACCAGGTTCTTGACGCGTGGCTTGCCGCCCCGGAGCGGCCCCGGCGTCTGCTGATCGCCATCAACGACCTGGCTGCCGACGGCACCGACGTCTCCTGGCTCTGGGACGTGGACTGCGAGCGCCTCGGGGCGGCCGCCGATGAGTCCGGCTGGATCGGCTGCGCGGGCATACGGGCGGAGGAGATGGCCCTGCGCCTGAAGTACGCCGGCGTGCCGGCGGCCCGGACCTGGGTGGAGAACGACCTGGGAGCGGCCTTGGACCGGGCCCTGGCGGCGACGCCGGCGGGGCAACGGCTGTGGATCTGCCCGACCTACACGGCGCTGCTGGAACTCCGCCGCCTGTTGCACCGACGCGGGGAAGCCCGTGGCTTCTGGGAGGTGTGATGATGGCCGCGCTGGTCACGCTGCGGCTGGGCTACCTCTACCCGGACCTCTTGAACCTGTACGGGGACCGGGGCAACATTCTGACCCTTGTCCGGCGTATCCGGTGGCGCGGCCTGGACGTGGTTGTACGGGAGATCGGCCTGGGGGAGCGTCCCGACTTCGCGGAACTGGACCTGGTGTTCATCGGCGGCGGCCAGGACCGGGAACAGGCATTGATCGCCGAAGATCTGGCCGGGGTCAAGGCGGACGGGCTGCGGGCGGCCGTCGAGGCGGGGTTGCCGCTGCTGGCCGTCTGCGGCGGCTACCAACTGCTGGGCCGCTTCTACCGCACCGGCGACGGCCGGGAACTGCCGGGCGCAGGCGTCCTCGACCTCTGGACCGAGGCCGGCAAGCGGCGCATGATCGGCAACGTCGTCATCGAAACCGATCTCTGGATGGAAGAACCGAGGACCATCGTCGGCTTCGAGAACCATTCGGGCCGCACCTTCCTGGGTCCCGGCTGCCGGCCACTGGGCCGCGTGCGGGTGGGCGGGGGCAACAACGGCCGGGACGGCGGCGAGGGTGCCGTCCACCGCAGCGCCGTCGGCACGTACCTGCACGGCCCTGTGCTGCCCAAGAACCCGCGGCTGGCCGATTGGCTGCTGGAGCGCGCCCTGGAGCGGCGCCGAGGGACGGCGGGGTTGGCGCCCCTGGACGACGCCGTCGAGGTCGCTGCCCACCATGCGGCCATCGAACGCGCCCGCGCGACGCGGCGCTGAGAGAGGGTGACTTTCGATTGACAGAGCGGAACGGAGAGGTCTACGACGTGTTGATCATCGGCGCCGGGCCGGCCGGCCTTACGGCGGCCATCTACGCGGCGCGGGCGCGGCTCTCCGCGCTGGTGCTGGAAAAGGCCATACCCGGCGGGCAGATCGCCACCACCAACGAGATCGAGAACTACCCCGGCTTCGACCGCATCATGGGGCCGGACCTGGCGGCTCGCATGCAGGAGCAGGCCGAGGCCCAGGGGGCGCGGTTGGAGTTCGCCGAGGTCACCGCGGTCGAACTGGACGGGCCGGTGAAGACGGCCCACACCCCGGCCGGCGCCTTTCGGGGGCGGGCGGTGATCATCGCCACCGGGTCCGAGCCGCGCAGGCTGGGCGTGCCGGGCGAGGACCGGCTGCGGGGCCGCGGGGTCAGCTACTGCGCCACCTGCGACGGCGCCTTCTTCCAGGACAAGGAGGTCATCGTCGTCGGCGGCGGCGACTCCGCGTTCCAGGAGGGGACGTTCCTCACCCGCTACGCGAGGAAGGTGACCATCGTCCACCGCCGCGATGCGTTCCGCGCTCAAAGGGCCTTGGTGGATAAGGCACGCCGCGACCCCAGGATCGCCTTCATCCTGAACGCCGCCGTCGACGAGATCCTGGGCGACCAGCGCGTCGAGGCGGTGCGCGTGCGCGACCTGAAGACGGGCGAGGTGCGCGAGGTGCCCGCCCAGGGCGTGTTCCCGTATGTCGGGCACGCGCCCAACAGCGCCTTCCTGCCGGCTGCCGTGCAGAAGGACGGCCAGGGCCGCGTCCTGGCCGGGGAGGACACCCGGACCGGCCTGGCCGGCGTCTTCGCCGCGGGCGACATCCGGCCCAAGATGCTGCGCCAGATCGCCACGGCGGTCGCCGACGGTGCCACCGCAGCCATGGCCGCCGAGCACTACCTGACGGGTACGACGACCGGTTCTTACTGATACGAGCCATCCCCCCTGGCATGGCATGGGGAGGTGCTCGTCCACCTTCCGGCTGGGCGGAGGCGGGGTTGATGGCGCGCTGGCAGTCGTTCCTCGGCGCCGTACCCGCGCTCGAGGGATGGAACTTTGGGACAGGGAGGCGAAGCCGGGTGATCATCGGCACCGCCGGCCACGTGGACCACGGCAAGACGACCCTCGTCCGCGCCCTCACCGGGCAGGACACCGACCGGCTGCCCGAGGAAAAGGCCCGTGGCATCTCCATCGACCTGGGCTTCGCCGAGTTCACCCTGCCGAGCGGGCGGCGCGCCGGCGTCGTCGACGTGCCCGGCCACGAGCGCTTCATCCGCAACATGGTGGCCGGGGCGGCCGGCATGGACCTGGTGCTGCTGGTGGTGGCCGCCGACGAGGGGGTCATGCCCCAGACCCGCGAGCACATGGACATCCTGCAACTCCTGGGGGTCGCGTCGGGCCTGGTGGCGCTGACCAAGAAGGACCTGGTCGATCCCGAGTGGCTGGGTCTGGTCGCGGACGAGGTGCGGGAGGCCCTGGCCGGCACGTTTCTCGAGGGTGCGCCGGTGATCCCCGTCTCCGGCGTCACCGGCGAGGGGCTGGACGAACTGAAGGCGGCCGTGGACCGGCTCTTGGCGGAGGCGCGGCCGCGGCCCGGCGGCGGCCCGGCCCGGCTGCCGGTGGACCGGGCCTTCAGCGTGGCCGGCGCCGGGACCGTCGTCACCGGCACCCTGCTGAGCGGTTCCATAGCCCCCGAGGACCGCCTGGAACTGCTGCCGGCGGGGCTGGCGGTGCGCGTGCGCGGGGTGCAGGTGCACGGCCGCCGGGTCGAGCGCGCCATCGCCGGCCAGCGGACGGCGGTGAACATCGTCGGCGCCGACCGGAACCAGGTCCGCCGCGGCGACGTGCTGGCCCAGCCCGGCGCCCTGCGGCCCACCCGCACCTTCGCCGCCCGCCTGCGCCTCCTGACGGGCGCGCGCCCCCTGGAGAACGAGGCGCGGGTACACTTGCACACCGGCACCGCCGAAGTCCTGGGCCGCGTCCTCCTGCTGGACCGGGACCGGTTGGAGCCCGGCGGCAGCTCCTTCGTCCAGTTCAAGGCGGAAGAGCCCCTGGTGGTCGCCCGGGGCGACCGCTACATCGTGCGCAGCTACTCGCCCGTCACGACGGTCGGCGGCGGGGTGGTCCTGGACGCGGCCCGCCGCTACAAGCGGTTCAACCCCTCCGGGCTGCAGGACCTGGCCCGGCTGGAGACGGGCAGCCCCCGCGACCTGCTCGCCGCCGTCATCCAGGAGGGCCGGCCCCTGGCGGTGGGAGACGTGGTGCGGCGGGCCGGGCTCCCGTGGGACGCCCTGCGGCCCGAGGCCGAGGCCCTGGTGGAGTCGGGCGGCGCCGTCTGGCTGGGGGCGCGGGACTGGCTTTTCTCGGCCGCCGGCTACGCCCGGCTACGCGAGCGCCTGGCGGCCTTCCTGGCGTCTTTCCACGACCGCTACCCCCTGCGGGGCGGCGCGCCCAGAGAGGAGGTCCGCACCGCCCTCTGGCCGGATCTGGACGTCCGGGCGTCCAACGCCCTGCTGCAGCGGCTCCAGGAGGACGGGGCCGTCGTCCTGGAGCCGGACCGCGTGGCCCTGGCCGGCTACGACGCCCTGCCGACGGAGGCCGCGGCCGCGTGCCGGCGGGTGGAGGCGGCCTACCGCGACGCCGGCCTGTCCCCTCCCGCCGTGTCCGAGGTGGCACCGCTGGCTGGCGCGGACCGCGAGGGGGCCGGGCTGGAGGAGGTGCTGCGCCGGCTGGTGGCCGACGGCGCCCTGGTGAAACTGGGCGGAGACCTGTACTTCCACCGCGAGGCGCTGGCGGAGGCCGCCGACCGCGTGCGCGCCTACCTCCAGGAACACGGAACGATGACGGTGGCCCAGATGCGCGACCTCCTGGGGACGACGCGGCGCTATGCCGTCCCGCTGGCGGAGCACTTCGACCGGGTGCGCCTGACGCGGCGCGTGGGGGACGAACGGCGGCTGGCGTGAAGGGCGTGGGCGCCGGCGGGCGGTGCGGGCGCCGGCTGGCGTGGGACGGCGGGGACATCGCGGCGATGCTGCTCTACCGAACCCCCGTTTTGGTTATCAGGTGGCAGCCGGCGGCTTAGGATAAAACGTCCACGATCTGCCGTACCAAGGCCACCGCCCCGGCGCCGAAGGCGATCAGGCCCGCGAGAGCGGCGAGCAGGTGCAGGCGGCCGCCGCCGCCCATGTAGACGCGCGCCACGCCGGAGATGACGGTCAAGGCGGTGGCCGCCAGGACGACCACGGGCAGGGGACCGGCCTCGCCGGCCGCGCTCAGGGCGTTCAGGCTGCCGAGGACGAGGAAGAGGCCGGCCACGCCCCCCCAGGCCATGTGGGCCTGGAGGGCCGGAGGAGCTGGCTTGCCGGCGCCGGCGTCCCAATCGGGCAGGCGGCTCATGCGCCAGATCCTGAACCCGGTCAAGTAGGCGATGATCAGCAGGACGTAGGCGAAGGCGGTGGCGAGCAGCAGCGCGGTGTTCTGGTTCTCCATGTCAGGCGACCTCCGATCAGGACGGCGGGCGGGATGAACGCTGAACCTCCCCACGGCTTAAGCCGGGGGGTTTTAAGGGGAACCACCGCAGCCTCTCCCCGGCTCTCGCCACACGCTTGCGCGTGCGCTACAGCATCCGGGGCCTCGGCGTTTCCACCCCAGCGGATCATCCAGTGGTATTATCACCTTGAGCGGTTTCAATGACAACGCAATGTCCGGCCCGAGCGTCCAACCGGACCGGGGGAGGGGGGAACCCATGGAAAGGCGGGGCAGGAATCCGAGCCGGTTCGGGTTGGAGATACACGGCATCAGGAACGCGGGGGAGGTGCAGTGGAACCTTCCCACGTCCACCCTCTACGAGGAGGCGATCCGGCGCCGGGAGGGGTGGCTCGCCCATCTGGGTCCACTGGTCG
>DYIH01000041.1:2557-10685 GCA_020723785.1 Thermaerobacter marianensis | reverse complement strand
ACGGAAAGCCGTCAGGACGTAGATGGCATCTCCGGGACACCGCGGGCATAATCGATGCACCGGAACCGTATCGCCCGGGGATACGACGCGACCGAAAGGAGCGGCGGAGTGCAAATCCTCGTAACCGAAATCATGGGGGAGCCGGGGCTGTCGGTGTTACGCGCCCAGGGACCGACGCTATACGACCCGGACCTGCACCGGCACCCGGAACGCCTCCGGGCGGTCCTGGCCGGGGTCTCCGCCCTCGTAGTGCGCAACCGGACCCACGTCACCGCCGGCCTGCTGGACGCCGCCCCGCATCTTCGCGTGGTGGGTCGGCTGGGGGCGGGGCTGGACAACATCGACCTGGCGGCGGCAGGACTGCGCGGGGTGACAGTGGTTTACGCCCCGGCGGACAACGCCGTCTCGGCTGCGGAGATGGCCATGGCCCTGATCCTGGCCCTGGTGAAGAAAATCACCGGCGCCAGCGCCCATACCCACGGCGGCGGCTGGGACCGGGAGGCTTGGACGGGTATGGAACTGGCGGGAAAAACGCTGGGCATCCTGGGTCTTGGCCGGATCGGGCGGCTGGTGGCCCGGCGGGCGCTGGCCTTCGACATGGCCGTGGCCGCCTTCCACCCACGGCGGCGCCCCGATGACCCGGGGATCCGCTCCCTGGGCGTCCGGCTGCTCCCCCTGCCGGACCTGCTGGCCGCAGCCGATATCCTGACCGTACATTTGCCCCTGACGCCCGAGACGGCCGGGCTGTTGGACGCCGCGGCCTTGGCGCGGCTGAAGCCCGGCGCCCTCCTGGTGAACACCGGCCGGGGCGGCGTGGTGGAAGAGGACGCGCTGGCGGCGGCGCTGCGGGAAGGCCGCCTGGCCGGAGCCGCCCTGGACGTGCGGGCGCGGGAACCACCCGGTCCGGGCGATCCCCTGGCAGGGTTGCCCAACGTGATCCTGACGCCGCACGTGGCCGGGCTCAGCCATGAGGCCCAGGAGCGCGTCGCCTTCACCGTGGCCAGGGACGTGGTCCGGGTGCTGCGCGGCGAACCACCCCTGCACCCGGCGCCTCATCAACCGTGATGAGCATTGTTGGTGTCCCCCGCCGCTTCCTTAGGATCGGCCACCAACGGGAAACGCTCCGGGTTGGACAGCAGGGCGGCACGCAGGGTGTCGCCCCGCAGCCCCACCCGCAGCGCCTCCAGCGCCAGGACGTCGCCCGGCTGGACGTTGCCCAGGTTGACGTTGGGGCCGAACCGCAGGATCAGGTCCTGCTGCTGGTCCTTCAGGGGCGCTTCCCAGATCAACACGCTGGTATCCTTGAGCCGCCGGACCAGCTGTTCCAACTCGTCCTCGTCGATGGACCCGTCCTCGCGGTAGATGACAACACCCTTCCCCGACTCGCGCCCCTCGACAATAACCTTGTATACGCCCAGTTCCAGGTCGGACTCGATCTGCTCGCGTATGTTGCTGGTCGGCACCCGGTCGGCCGGATGCTTCTTTCCCACCTCGCTCAGCACGCGGAACCCGGCCGCCAGCATCTCCCGGATCACCCGGCGGCGTAGTTCCGGCCCCATGGGGATCGTGCCGTCGGAAACCTCGACGCAGGTCATCCCCACGCTCTCGGCTTCCTGCAGGAACTCCTTGAAGCGCCCCTGGGCCAGGGCCACCTCCAGGAACGTTCCGCCGGGGTACATGGTCCCGCCGTACGAGGCGGCCAGGCGCACCTTTTCGCGAAGGAGATCGCGGGCATAAAAGGCGGACGTCCCGAAAGCCAGCTTGATGAAGTCGATGTACTCGGCCCCCAGTTCCAACAGGTCCCGGGTCTGGGCGAGCCCGAGCCCCTTGTCGATGACCATGGTCAGGCCCTCGTCGCGGGGTTTGGCCTTGCGTCCGGCCAGGGGGGGCTGGCAGACGCCGGTCCAGGCATTGAGCCGGCCGTCCGCTTGCCGGGGCGTGCTCCGCTTCGCCACACCCATCCCTCCTCACGCTTCCAGGGTATTCATCGCGGAGGGGGCGGGTGCGGTCACGCAACGAGCGGGGGTTCGTCCACCCTGTTTCATCCGGGGCTAAAAAGGGGCAGGGGAATCCGCAGCCCCGGTCGAATGTTGTGGCGTACGCGGGCATAACCGGACCGAAGAGGAGGGGGAGGCGGCATGCTCCTGGCCCTGGACGTGGGAAACACCAATACCGTCGCCGGCCTTTTCCGCGGCGCGGAGCTGCTGTACCACTGGCGGCTGCCCACGCAGCGCGAGGCCACCGCCGACGGACTGGCCGTGCAGTTGCTGGGATTGCTGTCCTACCACGGCCTTTCCGGCGAGGACGTCGCCGGCATGGCCGTCGCCTGCGTCGTTCCACCGCTGCTCACGGCCGTGGAACAGATGAGCCGTCGCTACTTCGGCTGCACGCCCCTGATCGTCGGGCCCGGAATCGAGACCGGGATCGACGTGCGCTACGAAAACCCGCGCGAGGTGGGAGCCGATCGGGTGGTCAACGCCGTGGCCGCCTACGCCGCCTACGGCGGCCCGGCCATCGTCGTCGACTTCGGCACGGCGACGACCTTCGACGCCATCTCCGCCGGCGGCGAGTACCTGGGCGGCGCCATCGCCCCGGGGATCGGCATCTCCCTCGCCGCCCTGTTCCGGGAAGCGGCGATGCTGCCCCGCATCGAACTGGCCCGGCCAAACGGCGCCATCGGCCGCAACACGGTCGCCAGCATCCAGGCCGGCGCCGTCTTCGGCTTCGCCGGGCAGGTGGACGCCCTGGTCCGGCGCATCAGGGCGGAACTGGGCGGCCACGCCTTCGCCGTCGCCACCGGCGGCCTCGCCCCATTGATCGCCGCTGAATGCGAGACCGTCGACGCCGTGGACCCCCTGCTGACCCTGACCGGCTTGCGCCTGATCTACGAACGTAACGAGGTCGCCTGAAACGGCCCCCTCGCAACGCGGCACGCAATGAAACAACGAGCCCGCGGGGGCTCGCTTTCACATGCTTCCTTCTCCGGCTCCCGGCTCCGGCATTACGCCGCCCCGGCGATGGACGGCGGCACGACCCGGATGGCCGACTTGATGCAGACGCTCTCGCACTGCCTGCAGGCAACGCACTCGTTCGGCTTGACCAGCCGGCAAATGCCCCACATCGGCCCGCCGCCCTCCAGTTCCAGGCAGCCGAAGGGACAGATCGAGACGCAGAAGGAACAGCCGCTGCACAGGAGCGGGTCGACCACCGGCTTGGGCCAGTCTGACCGCTTCGGGACGCGGGCTTTGAAGACCCCGAACTGGTCCATGATCGCCGTGGCCGGGCAGACCCGCGTGCAGGCGCTGCAGTCGATGCACAGCGCGGGGTCGATCACGTGTTGCTGCTTGCGCTCGCCGCTGATCGCCCGGGTCGGGCAGACCTTCGTGCAGGCCGTGCAACCGATGCACTTGTCGGTGATCTGGTGCGCCATCTTCCTACCTCCCGAGGGCTGGGCCGGTTAATCGGAAAAGCGCCGCGACATGCTCAATACTATCATAAACCGGAGCGTGTCGCAGGGTCGCCCAGCGTCCGGCGTAAACAATTGGCAACCACGATGCGCCGTGTCTCATCGAAACCGCCGACCTCGGGCAGGGCCCGCAGGAAGCCGGCCCCCCCTTCCGGGTTGACCATCGCCGCCTCGCCGGGTTGGCGCAAGCCACCGTCCGATTCGGGCGCCCGCCGCCGCAACAACACCAGGCACGGGTATACGGGCACCCCGGCGGCCGCCTCGCACCCGGCCAACGCGGCCCGCGCCACCCCGGCCGACGAGGCCGCCCGCTCCCGCGCCGCCGCCAGCCGCCGCCGGGCACGCGGACCGCGCCCGTAGTCGGCCATCTCGTCGAAGACCAGCACGCCGACCCCGCCCGGCCCCACCACAACGGTCGACTCCGGTGACGAACCGGCCACCCGCCACCCCTCGGCCGCCGACAGGATCGCCGCCACCTGGGCGCGGCCCGCCGCCGACTGCTGTTGGCGGAAGGCCCGGGCGACGATCAGACCGAGGGCCACCAGTAACCAGAAACCGAGCATCTGCAGGGCCGGGATGCCCATCGTTTTCGACAGCCGGAAAAGGGCGCCGGCTCCGAAGGCCAGCACCCCGACGATCAGCCAAGGCACAACCTCTTCACACCCCAAGACCCCTCGCAGCAGCCCGCTATTTCCGATCGAGCTTCAGCGCGAGCAGGTAATTCACCAGCGTCTCCAGTTCGGCATCGGTCATCGGAACGGGAGGCATCATCGTCGGGCCCGACGGCTCGATCGGGGTCTTGTTCTCCAGGTTCAGATCGGGCCCGTAATTGCTGTAGTACGCCGGCATGCGGTTGGCCACACTGGACGGATCCTTGATCCACGCCTTCAGGAATTCGCGGTCCAGGCCCCACTCGCCGAGGAAGGATAGATCCGGGCCGACCGAGCTGCCGCGGCTGCCGATGCGGTGGCAGGCAGCGCACTTCTGGGTGAAGATGCGCTGGGCTTCCTCGTTCTCCGCCTTGCTCAGGCCGGGAGCATCGCGCATCGGCAGCTTCAGGGGGTCGATAGGGGGCTTGGCGCTCCTCATCGACTTTTCCGTCTCCGCCTCCAACTCCTTGATCTTGCCGAAGACCTGACCGAAGTCGCCTTCCATGATGAAGTTGACGAGATCCTCGATGTGCATGTCGTTCAGGGGCCCGCCGTGGTCCTTGTGCCAGGCCGGCATCGTCGTGTAGGACGCCCATCTACCGTCCGGCGCCTTCACCCAACGTGGAACGCCGGTCCCCGGCCGCCCCCTGGTGATGACCTGATGCAGCATTTCAGCCGCGGGCTTGTTCTTCTCCCGTGGCCCCCTGAGGTCGGGACGGTTCAGGGGAGGGGCGATGCACCCTTCGCCCTGTGGTCCGTGACAGGTGGAACAGTTCCTGGCATACAGCTCGAGGCCCCGCACCAGGGACTCTTTTTTCTGCCGCGCTCCGGCCATGTCCGTCCGCTTCGTTTCACCCAGCCCGTACGCGGTCATCAACAGGACGATGAGCGAGCTTAGGATCAGCACCACCAGGTGATGACGTCCGTACCGCACCGCGCCTCCCCTTCCCCATGCCTGTCGCCTCTCCACGCGACGCAGCCGCGCACACCGCAACACCCTTGGGATGTTACAGCGGACACTTCACGCGCCGCCGGAGTGAGGCGACAATGCCATCCACTTTACAAAACCGACGGTTATTCTCCGATCCAGCGCTGGATGAAGTATAAGGCTGTCAGCGTCACGAAGACGATCAGGATGACCAGGACGAGTTCCATCGTCTCCGAGACCTCTATGCCCATGATAGGCATGCGCAGCCGTTTCCTCCCTCTCCCCGACCGGACTACACCGGCCGAGGGCCGTCTTGACCAACAACTAGGCCCGCGTGATTTCCGAAGGGCTGAAGTTCATACGTTCGGTGATCTTGCCGGTATCGACGATCACCTTGCCGTCGACGATTTCCACCTTCATGATGTCCATGGACCGCGGCGTCGGCCCAGCCAGCTTCTGGCCTGTCATGGCGAAGACGGAGCTGTGACAGGGGCAATGGAACTTGCCGGGGTTCTCAGGCGGCGACCAGGGCACGGTGCAACCCAGGTGTGGGCATTTCCAGTACAGGGCGACGAATCCCTCCGGGAGCCGGACCAGGTAGAACTTCCCCTCGGCCACCTTGGTGACCGTGTTCACCTTGAAGTCGTCCACCTTGCCGGCTTCCACCTTGCCGCCGAAACCGGCAACCTTGCGCGGCCAGAACATGGTCACGCCGCTCGCCACGCTGCCCGCGGCCCAGACGCCTACCGAGCCCCACATCATGGAACGGAGGAGCTGCCGGCGGGTCACCCCTTTTTGCGGCTGCCGCGCGTCGGGAGAAGCCGCTGCCTCCCCGGCCTGCGCCGTCGGAGCCGCTTGATATCCATTCATGGCATTGTCCTCTGCGTCGGCCATATTGCCTTCACCCTCCACTCCACCTGGTCCGTTTGCCGGGACGCGCCGCCGGCGTGAAACCGCCCGGACTACTGCAGCATCTCCTCCGGATGCCCGACCTCCCAGGGCCAGACCAGCCTCATGCTATGGCCCCGGAAAGCGGTGCCGATGGCGGTGAGCACGATGAAAGAGGACACGAAGAACGAAAACAGGGCGATCATCACTTCCCGCGTGTTCGCCTGCCAGACCCGCTTGACGATCAGCACCAGCAGGGCCGGGATGAGCAACATGAAGAAGATGGGGACGGCCCAATCGGTGATCCACGGGGGGGCGCCGGCAAAGGTCTTGAGGGCCGGGCCGATGCCGCGGGCTCCCTCCGCCATCCCCGGCAGGACCAGGAACTCGTCGATCAGGATCAGGCCGATGTTCCAAACCGCGGTGTAGACGAACGAGAAGATGGCGATCATCCGGCCCTTCCTCGTGCTGAAGTAGATGCCGGTCCCGGCGCGCCTGGTGTCGATGTAGGGGATGGCGGCCAAACCGATGAGCACCGCCGTGGGTACGATGACGCCGGCCAGGGCCGGGTTCATGTGCAGAAGCAGTTCCTGCAGGCCGAGGAAGTACCACGGCGCCTTGGCCGGGTTGGGCGTAACCTCGGGGTTGGCCAGGTTGCGCAGCGGCGCGTTGACGAAGATGGCCATCAGGGAAAAGAGCAGCACATAGAGGAGCATGCCGATCATCTCGATCTTCACGAGATGCGGCCAGACGAAGACCGTCTCCTTCTCGGCCCGGGCGCCGTCTTCCCGGCCCGCGGCGCCTTCCCGGAGCTCGGCCGCTTGCTCCTTGGTCTCCTGGGTCAAACCGCTCGCCATACCCGTTACCCCCTTGCGAAACTTGGCGAAGGGATCGCCTAGGCGTTGTCGTCCTCCTCGTGGATGGGCGTGGAGATGCCGCCGTCCTTGCGCACCCGCCAGAAGTGTACGGCCATGAGGACGATGGCGGCCAGCGGCAGGAAGATGACATGGAGCGTGTACCAGCGGATCAGGGTGGCCTGGCCGATCTCAAAGCCCCCCAGCAGGGCGAAGCGCACGTACTTGCCAACGATTTCCCTGGGCGGGGTCGCCCCCGCCATGTTGGTGCCGACGGTGATGGCCCAGAAGGCCAGTTGGTCCCATGGCAGGAGGTAACCGGTGAAGCTCAGCAGGAAGGTGACCGTCAGAAGAACGACCCCCAGAGCCCAGTTGAACTCCCGGGGACGCTTGTAGGAACCGGTATAGAAGACGCGGCACATGTGGAGGAAGACGATCAGCACCATGCCGTGGGCCGTCCAGCGGTGCAGGTTGCGCATGTACATGCCGAAAAGCGGCCCGGTTTCAAGATTTTTAACCGAGAAGTAGGCTTGGCCCATGGCGGTCGAGGGTATGTAGTAGAACATGAGGATGACGCCGGTGACCGTCAGCAGGAGGAACATCAGCAGCGAAGTGCCGCCCAGCCCCCAGGTGTATGTAACCTTTACGCCGCTCTTCGGTATCTTGACCGGATGCAGGTGCAGCGCCACGCTGTTCAAGATGACCAGCACCTGGTTGCGCGGCGTGGTTGGATAGTCGTTGCGGTAAATGGACTTATAAATATTCGTCTGCTTGATTTTGTTCCAGAGGCCTGCCAATGGACATTTTCCCTCCCGGAACTAATCTATCCAACTAGGGCCAATTATAGCTAGCCCCGCGGTTGATGTGCAAGATTAATTTATCGAGCTTGCAAGCTGAAAATGCATCATAACTAGCCCGATTTGACTAGTCCGCATTATCCACCGTTGATCAGCGCCATCGCTTCGGCCCGCGTAGCCGCGGACGAAGCCATGACCCCCCGGACGACCGAGGTGACGGTCACCGCCCCCGGCTTGCGTATACCGCGCATGGTCATGCAGAGGTGCTCGGCCTCGATGACCACGATCACGCCCTTGGGGTTGAGGCGCTCTACCAGCGCGTCGGCCACCTGGGACGTCAGCCGTTCCTGCAACTGGGGCCGCCGGGAGGCCACCTCCACCACCCGGGCCAGCTTGGACAACCCCGTGATCCTGCCGTCACGCGGGATGTAGGCCACGTGGGCCCGGCCTATGAAAGGCAGCAGGTGATGTTCGCACACGGACTGGAAGGGGATGTCCTTTACCAGGACGATTTCCTCATGGTCGGTGGCGAAGAAGACGTCCAG
>DYIH01000041.1:0-2528 GCA_020723785.1 Thermaerobacter marianensis | reverse complement strand
CCGAGCCCGGAGAATATCTCCTCGTAGGCGTCGGCCACCCGCTCCGGCGTTCCCGCCAGCCCGGGACGCCCGACGTCCTCGCCGACAGCCTCCAGAATGACGGCCACAGCCTGGGCGATCCTGTCCTTGTCCAAAATCACCGCCCCTCTCCACAGCGCGTGAAACAGCACGCTCAGCGGCGCTCGTTCCGGAACGGCCCGGAGCCATGAGTAAAGTTTAAGGATGCTGAGAACAATAGTCAACGCAGTTAGAGAACGACCGCGGGAGGCACGGCACCGGATGAGCCGCCGCAGGAAGATACTCGCCGTCGCCGCGCTGGCGACCTTCATCACCGGCCTGGCGGGAACCGCCATCTGGTTCACGCGCCCGGCTCAGGGACAAGCCCGGCGGACACTCTACTGGGGCACGTCCGGGGACGACGTCTGCCTGCTCCAGCAGACGCTGGCCAACTGGGGGTATTACGACGGGTGGATCGACTGCAGCTACGGGTATCGGACGTTCGTGGCCGTGCGGGCCTTCCAGCGCGATTCGGGGCTGCGGGCCGACGGCATCGTCGGGCGGGCGACCTGGAACGCCCTCGGCATCGGGACCTGGGCCACGCCGGCCCGTGCCGCGCCCGTGGTCGCCTGGAGCGACGACATGTGGCTGCTGGCCCGGGTCATCACCGGGGAGGCGCAGGGAGAGCCCTACGCGGGTCAGGTCGGTGTGGGCGCCGTGATCCTCAACCGCACCCGCCACCCGTCCTTCCCGCGGACGATCAGCGGGGTGATCTTCGAGCCCTGGGCTTTTGAGAGCGTCATGAACGGCTCGATCTGGGCCCGCCCTCCCGCCGACTCCGCCGTCCGGGCGGCCGGCGATGCCCTGAACGGCTGGGACCCGACCTACGGCGCCGTATTTTTCTGGAACCCGGCCAAAGCGGTCAGCCCGTGGATATGGACGCGGCAGATCATCACGCAGATCGGCAACCACGTATTCGCCCGGTGAATTTCCCCGCGCGCAGGGTTGAGGGGAACATGGCGGGGAGCAGGTTGCCCGACGGAGGAGACGGAGGAGGTCGAAGCGGATGAGAGAGCGTTGGCTGGCGCTTCTGGCCGTGGTCGCGGCGGTCGCCGCCGGCACCTGGGGGTTCGGCCAGCGGGGAATGGCCACCCGCACCCAGGCCGCCCTGGAGGCCGGCTACCAGCGGGACTTCTTCGATCTCGTCAACCAGGTGGAGCAGCTCCAGGTCGTCATCGGGAAGGCGCTGGCCTCCGGATCCACGCGCCATAACATCTCCCAGTTGACGGAGATCTGGATGCGCGCCGACACCGCCCAGGCCGACCTTTCCCGCCTGCCGGCCAAGGACGTCAACCTCTCCGCGAGCCGCAAGTTCCTGAGCCAGTTGGGCGATTATGCCTTCCGCCTGGCCCAGGCCAACGCCCGCGGCGACGGCCTCACCCCGGCGCAGTGGGAGCAGCTGGCCGCCTTCCAGAAACAAACGGCACGCCTGGCCAGCGACCTGCACCGTGTGCGGCAGCGGATGGCCGATTCCGGTTTCCGTTGGTCGGAGGTCGCGCCGAACACGCCGCGGCGGTCGGAACGCAACGCGCCAAGGGCACCGGGCGGGACCGCCCGCGCGGCCCAGGCCGGCGGCGACGACGGCGGCCCCCTCGACGGGCTTACGGCGGCCGACAAGCGCCTCCAGCAGTTGCCCGCCCTGATCTACGACGGGCCTTTCTCCGATCATCTGGAGATAAAGCGGCCCCTGGGGCTCACCGGTCCGACGGTCACCCAGGACCAGGCCTTGGACATCGCCCGCCGTGCCGTGGACGCCCGGGGGCCGGTGCGTGTCGACGGCCGGCCGCGGCTGGCCGCCTGCCCGCCTTCTCCGTCACCCTGCAGGAGGGGGGGAGCCGTTGGCCCGTCACCGTTGACGTGAGCCGCCAAGGGGGCCACGTGGTCCAGATCAACTCCGCGCGTCCGGTCACCGACGCCCGGCTCCGCTCCGCCGAAGCGCGCGCCCGCGCCGCCGCCTTCCTGGAACGGCGCGGCTTCCAGGGCATGACGCCGACCTACACCACCCGCGTGAACAACACGGAGGTCGTCTCTTTCGTCTACCAGGACGGCGGCACGCTCATCTACCCGGACCAGATCAAGGTCAAGGTCGCCCTGGACAACGGGCAGGTGATCGGCCTGGACGCGGTCGGCTACTTCACGAACCATCACCGACGGAACCTGCCCCCGCCCAAGCTGACCCTCGAGCAGGCCAGGGCGAGGGTCAACGTGCGGCTGAACGTGGAAGGAGTGCGGTTGACCCTCATCCCGACGGAAGGAGGCAAGGAAATACTCGCTTACGAGGTGCGGGGGCGCCTGGGGCGGGACACGTACCTGGTCTACATCGACGCCCTAACCGGCGAGGAGGTCAACATCCTCAAGGTCGTCGACACCCCCCAAGGGAGGATGGTGATGTAAACCTTATGGTAGTTGAAGGGGAAACGGTAGCATGTCGCACCAAGGCGTTGCGGCGCCGATGACGATAGATGTTCCAT